>CAILAQ010000363.1 GCA_903832165.1 uncultured Bacteroidota bacterium
AGTGAGTTATGTTCATTTCAAAAAGGACTTGTCAGCTTTATAAAGCTGACAAGTCCTTTTTGAAATGAACATAACTCACTGTATGACATGGCATTAGCTTTCATTTCGCTGTGTAACTATTTTAACTATCAGCCTATAAATAAGGATATTACAAAGTTAAATTAAATAGCTGACAGGTGGTATATGAGAAAACAGACAGCTACCAGATGAATCATTCAATCGCTTGGTTAAATGACCAAAACCATCCTTTCCCCAGAATAGTTAATCATAAAATCCTACAAATCTGATATTTAACATATTACTGACAGCTTTATAGAGCTGACAGCTTTATTCAGAGCTACAAGTAATCCGTACCGTAAGGTTTTCTCTGTGGCCTCGATAACATCTTATTCGCCTCATCGCTGTTGGTAAAACGCTCATGGACCGGATCCCACTTGAGTTTCTTTGGCACCTTCATCGCGATATGACTTAGCAGGCACGCCGAGCAGGAGCGATGCGCAACTTCCACAGGAGCAATTCCCTGCGTATTGGAACGTATACTATCGAGCCAGTTTCCGTAATGATTATCACTCTTAACCAAATGAATCTCATCAGGTCCGATAACACTGGTAATAATTTTTGGATCACTGGCATCCAACGATTTGCGATTGGCATCAAATGTTACCGGATCACTTTTCGTAGCTTGGTAATTACCGCGGGTGACAAATATCCAGCCTTCTGAACCTTCGAACCGGACCCCGTTTGGTCGGTCACCACTGACGAACATGTTAACACCGTTGGCATAGGTGGCTTTTACCTCGAATGTTCCATGGACATTCCAAAGACCCGATTTCGGAAAATCAGCTTTTGCTTCAATTTCAATCGGTCCTGAGTATTCCATACCCATACCCCAATGGGCAATATCAAGGTGATGTGCTCCCCAGCCGGTAATCATCCCCGCACCGAATTGCTCGCAGCGGAGCCAGCCCGGACGAGAATAATCAGCTTGCGGATGCACCCTCTTCTCGGTATAGAAAACCTTTGGCGTGGATCCCAGCCACATATCGTAATTCAGATTTTTAGGAACAGGCATTTCGATTTCTACCTCACCAGCCGGATCACCCGGCAACCCGATCTGTATAGTATGAAGTTTGCCTATCCGGCCATTCCTCACCAGTTCACAAGCATACCGGAATTGATCCGATGACCTCTGCTGACT
Organism: uncultured Bacteroidota bacterium; assembly: GCA_903832165.1. Classification (GTDB taxonomy): domain Bacteria; phylum Bacteroidota; class Bacteroidia; order Bacteroidales; family UBA12481; genus UBA12481. Next base: position 1,199 of record CAILAQ010000363.1, read on the forward strand.
GCCGATCTGGAAAATAACGCCACTCCGGTGAACCATATCACTCAGCTTGCGCCCCTCGGAAATAGTCAGTGAAGTAGGTTTCTGCAAATAGATATGCTTACCGGCCAATGCTGCTTCAATAGCGGGTTGAGAATGCCAGTGGTCTGGCGTGCTGATCACTACGGCATCAATTGCCGGATTAAGCAGCATCTCCCGGTAATCGTCGTAGAGCTTAACATCAACCTCCTTGCGGCCATACTTCTTCTCATAGAAATTCTCAATAAACGGCTTGGTTTCATTCAGCCTTTTCGAGTCGAGATCGCATGCAGCAATATACCGGGCAGAATCAAAAGGCATAACACCAACCATATCGGCTTCATGGCCAATACGGCCGCATCCGATCTGACCGATTTGAATCCGGTTGCTCGGTGCATTTTTACCAAAAACTGAGGAAGGAACGATGCTTGGAATAACAATGGTTCCAGCTGCTGCCAGCGAACCGATCCGAAGAAAATCGCGGCGATTGAGATTTGAGTGCTTCATATCAGATAGGTTATGTTAGGGCTGGGACAAAACAGGGCAGGAGGGCAGCAAGGCAAGACGGCAGGAAGGAAAGCTCCAAAAAATAAAATTATAAGGCGCACTTAATCAGATTATTACTTATTTCTTACAACTTTCCTTTTTGCCCTCTTGCCGTCTTGCCCTATTTTGTCTTACAGGCATGTTTCATGCCCCTAAGGTAGGAATTCAGCAGAGGTAACGCAAACGATCAAGCAGAATAGGAATCTCCTCCGGATCGATATCATGTTTCAGCAACTGATCACGGTCCTGATCAAATATGGCAAGGAATTCATCAAAATCGATTTTTCCGGCTGCCATACTTTTCCGATAACATTCAATTGCCTCATTCCTTTTACCTTCACACCATTCCAAATGTCCCAGACTGATGAGATCATGATGGGTTGGTTCCCTGTCAATCAGTTTATCATAATATTTCCGGGCCTGCTCGTATCTGCCCATGACAAAAGAACACCAGGCCAATGGCCGCCATACCTTGTGATTCGCCGGCATCAGGTATTCTACCTTATAATATGATTTCAGGGCACCCTCATAATCCTGCAGATCAAGCAAACAGTGTCCTATCGAGATTTCCGTTTTCAAATCGTTGGGATCCTGAAGTTCGGCCTGACGGTAATAGGGCAATGCCAGTTCCGGCTGCTTAAGATAACGGTAGCAAAGGCCGATTTTCTTAAGGTTCCAAAGATTTTCGCTTAGCAAAAGATCTGCTTTCAGATAATAATCGAGTGCCTTTTGATAGTTGCCCGTTTTTTGCCAGGCATAGGCAAGTTTTTGCAACACTTCTGCACTCATATCACCCGCCTGCTCGAGAATTCCATAAGCTTCTGCCGCGTCACGATAATTCTTTTTTTGCAGATAAAATCCTGCCAGGGAATACAATGTCTCCTTATCGCCAACGAACAGATCCCGATAGAATTCCTTACGGTAGAAATCCAGCTTCCAACTGAACAAATCATCAAATCCTTGCTTATCCGGATAAAATCGGTAAAACCGGTAAAGATCCTGGATATATTGTCTGATCACACGCCGCGACTGCTGAAGCGGATCCAGCAGCTCATCGCCGTCGAGTACCTCTTTCATCTGCTCGGCCTCAGCATGAAGTCCATCCGAAAGGAACTTCTGCATATCGGAAGGCATCGACCGGATACCAAAGCAAATGCTGTACTTATCCGAATTACATAAATAGAAACTCTTATCCACGGAATCCAAAAATCCCTTCATCCAGGCCAGATCGCCAGATTCCTGCAACGCCAGAATTTCCGGGTGGTCATTTGTGAAGGGGAAGAACCAGTTGATCAGATGGCGAAAGAATGGAAATCCCTTCAGCATCTGAAAAGTCCCTATAAACACATCGTCACCATCCATTTGCATTTCCGACAATTCCTGCATTTTATCCTTCAAACCGGGAGCATCCTCGAAAATTTCTTTCCATTCCGGATTCTCCTCATCACTAAGGCTCTCTCCCATCAACAAATCCAAATCCAGCTTATTACGAATCTGTGGCGACAGTTTTAA
>CAILAQ010000364.1 GCA_903832165.1 uncultured Bacteroidota bacterium
CCTCCTATGATTACTCACTGAAAGTTGGATTTTCGTACACCTTTGGATCGATTTACAATAATGTTGTAAATCCCAGGTTTAGCGAACGATACTAAAACTCAGCAACCACATAGCCGGCCATGATTTTTCACTGCTTCAACTTTACTTCAATCAATACCGGACCATCTTCATCTGAAAGGGTTGCCCTGAATGCAATCATTTTATCCCTTAGTTTTTGATCTTTGAAAACAGATTTTGCAATCAGTTCATTATCAAGAACCGACTTCAACTGTTCGGCATACTGAAACCGGTAAACCGAACCATTCTGATATCGGGCTGGCCAGAAAGGAGCACCGCCATCCAGATCATTGGGTATTCCAAATGTTTTCAGGTCTCTGACGAACGGAACATGGTAAACCAATCCGGTCTTCTTATCCAGGTACATTGGGTGCATCATGTTTTTGTAGACCCCGCTAAAGAACAGATTACCGGGCGTTTCCATCCACACATCAAGCTGAAAGTTCATGTTTTCCATGGATCTTTCCTCTTTTCCATGAGGATCTATAAAAACAATTTTCGGCGTAACTGTACGATCGGGCCGGACAGCATAGACCGTGTCGTAATACCAGCCATTTATCCTGATTTCATCATTTATTGCATAGAACATTGCCGATCTTGTTCCAGATCCGCTCTTTTTAATATCCTGCTCCCGATTCATCAGTTTTCCGGTACAGTTTCCATCCCAATCGAAAAAGGCAACTGAATAATTGTCTATCCTAACGCTGTTTGATAATGAGAAAAACGCGATTAACCCATCATCGAAAGTGTCAGTATTCCTGGCAAAAACGGGCAGTTTTGTTTCGCCGATTAGTTTACCATCGAATCCGAACCGCATGACTTTTAGCCAATCCATGACCAAAATGAATTTTTCATCCCGCGAAATATGTACATCGCTTGGCCGGTTATACTCACCGGGTCCCTTCCCAATGTTTCCGATTTTCCTGATAAACTTTCCCTGGCGATCAAACAATAGTACCTTGGGGGGTGACTGGTCATAAATCAGGATGTAATTATCAGTAATTGAATACTGGTCGATTCTATTGATAAAGCAGTCCGGATTACTCTCAAGCTTGGTGTAATTGATATCAGTGGCTATCTGGCTTAACGTAAGTTTCGATTCAACGTTAATGTCCTGCGACAGATCCAATACGGTTAATCCTTCTGATTTTTTTACGGGCTCTGTGCAGGAAACCGCCAGAACTAACAAGAGAATTAAAGCAAGGAATTTCAGGTTCATGCTATTGATTTTTATCGACCCAACAATACAAGTAGTGTAGTTGTCTGGATTTGTCCAAAGTTACAGAAACATGAACAATACCGACATTAAAAAATGTTTATCAAAACTTGGTAGTGGTTGTCTAAATAGGTAACTTCGTTTGATGAAGAAAAATCAAGGAAATAATCTTGTCTCCTGGGACGACCATCTGGATGAAAAATATGGCAAGACAGGTACGCCCTCAAGAGATAAATATGAAGAAGAATTTGAAAACTTCAAAATTGGTGTTCTTATTCAGGAAGCCAGAAAACAACTCAATCTGACCCAGGAAGAACTCGCGCTGAAATGTGGCACAACCAAGAACTATATTTCGAGGATTGAGAATAATGCCAGTGACATCAGACTCTCCACCCTAATGAGAATTATACGGGAAGGATTAGGTGGGCACTTGAAATTAAGTCTGGAACTTTAGTCTTAATATTTTAATGCTTTATGAAATGAGCTGGGAACCTCCAATTGAAACGGAAATACAATCTGACGAGAAGCAGGTATGTGAAAATTGCGGCAACGATACCTTTCGGGTGTGTATATCAAAATTATAATTGACGATGCCAGGTTGTATTGTGCTGAATGCGGCAAATTTCATTTAGGATAATCAAAAGGGCCTGCACTCAGACCTGCCATTGTCTCCAAACTTACTGGTACATTTTAAGTTTTTTTTCTGGCTATATCTTTGCTTAATCGAGTCAGCATCTCCTTGATTTTAAGTTAACTTTAGTAAAATATCAGGACCCGATATCTCACCTATAGTCAGGTCCCACTCGAAATGAAAAGACAGTTTCTCGTTTTCGTTTTTCTTGCACCCACCCTGCTGTTTGCTCAATGGTCATCAGATCCTTCAAAGAATCTTACCATTTTTCCCGGCGCGGATATTCAGGTTTACTATAAAAGCGGCGGAACAATGCAGGGTTGCAAGGATGGATCGGCTTACATAACCTGGTTCGACCTGAATGCCGTTTTGCATATCCGTCGCTTAGATAAGGATGGCTTTGATATCTGGGCTCCTGATCTGGTAACATTCCGTGATTTGGGTTTTAATTATGCAGGCTCATTTATTGATTCAAGGGAGAACCTGTATATCTGTATTGATCGCAAGCAGCCTGCCATTAACGGATACGAGTTCGTTCTGCTGAAAGTGGATAAAGACGGGAACAAGGTATTCGGAGAAAACGGAATCGTATTTCAAAATCCTGACCGTAATGACAATATGTATATCCCCCGATATTCCGTTAATGATCAGGAAGATGTGTTCTTCTCCTATTTCAGGACCATTGGAGAAACATCATGCCGGATTATTCACCGGATCACAAAAGACGGCGATTTGCCCTGGGGTGTTGATGGTTTGGTTTTAACGGATTACATCACCCCTGAAATCATCGTCTCCCGGAATGATGGCTTTTATCTTCTGGTTAACAAGTATATCGGTGTGCACCACGATGACTGGAGATACGAGGTTTATGTCCGAAAATACAATCTGGAGGGTAAGCCTGTATGGGAACGTGACCTGATGGTGTACAAAGGATATATGGAAGCATGGACTCGGGATTTTTTAACTGGGGATTCCGGTGATTTCTATATGGGCTGGGTACCTTCCTGGCTTCAGCATGTGAGTGCGGATGGCTCCACCCTATGGGATGGGGGCGGTTTGGATCTGATTTCCGATTCAACGGCGTGGGGTGCCGCTCCGGAATTTGCGGGGATAAACAGCAAAGGAGAATTGCTGATATACTTCTGTCGCTATGACAATCACTATAAAAACCCTCAGTTATACGGTCAGCTAATTGATAAACAAGGACAACGACTATGGGGTGACGCCGGACGCCCGATCCCGATTAACGATTTTTCAGGTCAGTATGCCTATATGAACGACCAATACCGGTTGAAAATGAACAACGATACTGTTTTTCTGTTTTATCCCTATCCATTGCCAGCGAATCCTTCACATCCATATTCGTTACGGGCAATGGCCATCGATATTGAGGGGAAGGCTGTGTGGCCCCATTCCATTGAGGTGGCTCCTGAACGACCCTACATTTCATTGCCGGCGGTAACGGATTTTGTCGATAACCAGGCGATACTCCTGTGGTCCGAGTCGAGCAGTACAAAAAAGGGAATACTGAAAGCACAGAATATCCGCACCGATGGCTCGATGGGAGCAAAATCCGTAAGTTCCCGGAATGAGGCAATCTCCCGAAAGATTCAGTTCAGCTTTAATCAGGATACCCGGACAATCAGGTTTAATGGATTAACCAGCGATGAACAATATACGTTGCATAATTCATCGGGCCAGAGTGTTAGTTCTGGTCAGGCCAGCCAGGAAATTCATTTGCCGGAATTAACGCAAGGTATCTACGTTGTTACCCTAATGAGGGGTTCAACGCTCGTAGAATCCTTTAAGGTATATATTCGATAGGACATCCGCGTTAAACCGGGGATTGTGTAGGGGTTGGCGGCAAACTATCTTTCGATTTGAATACCCAACCTTTAAGTGCGCGGTAAATATAGAGGATCGGAAAAACCGTGAGCAAAACCTTTGAATTCCATGTGCTTTCCGGAAAAATAAGCCATGCTAATGCAAGCATCCCAATGCCCGCCACGATGATAATTATTCTTAGATACACTGGCCAAACCCTTGGCTTCCTGCTTGGGTCAATTTTTATCGTTTTATAGATAAACACACTAAATAAAATAGTAAACAACCCGATTACGAGTACAATTTTCAAAGCTGACATTAACCTGATATTAGTCCGGGTAAGTTATTAAGAAATCCGATCATTCAGGCACCATCCCGGCATAAACGAAAAACAAGGAAAGGACGCATCATCCTTGATTTGATCCGTGAAATGGGTGTTGGCGATATCGGAAATAAAACCTTTGATTTTCTAATTTCATCTCTTTTTATTAATTTCAAGGGATTATTAAAAAACAGATCATGAAATCATTGACTTTTCCAACATGGACATTTACCGTATTATTGGTGTTGGCTTGTAGTTGTCAGAAGGACAAATTAGAAATATCCAATTCATTAGACAGGTTAAACTGGTCGGATAAAAACTATACGGTTTTGAATCAGCTGATCGACGATTATGGCATAGGCGGAAAGTATTATGACCAAAATAAAGCCCCTTATGTCGTTCTTGACTGGGATCAGACCTGCTCCCACTTTGATGTTAAAGAAGCTCTGATGCGTTATCAATTGACGCATCTTCGATTCAAAATCACAATGGATCAATTCAAGGATAATTTGCTGAAGGATAACATTAACGGAGCAACCCAATTATCGGAAGTTTTTCAGAATGTTCGTCTGGCCGATATCAATCGGGATCTTATCAATGACTACAATTTCCTGTATGATAATTTCATTTTGAGTAATGGACCAATGGCACTTGCGGAAATTCAGGCAACACCGCAATACAACGATTTCCGGGTAAAAATTGCATTTTTGTTCGAAGGATATTGTGCGAGCCCTGCTATCGGGGCTGATTATGGCTATTCCTGGTTGCTCTATTTATTTGCAGGTTTTACTACCAACGAAGTAAAAGCAATAGCCAACGAAGCCATTTCGTATGAGCTGTCGAACACATTGAGCAAGCAAACATGGGAATCGCCTGCCGGTTTTCAAACAAACGCGGGGAATTTACGCTACTCTTACAAAACTGGATTACGTGTTCTTCCTGAAATGCAAAACCTGATTTCTACATTTAAAGATCATGGTATCGATGCTTTTATTGTATCCGCCAATTTTAAGCCTGTTATTGAAGCATTCTCAGGGATCGGTGCTTTTGGATACAATTTACCCGCTGAGAAAGTGATTGCCATGGAACTTGCCACTACCCCGGATGGTAAAATTCTGCCGGAGTACAAAGCCGGATGGATTAAAACGCAAAGACAAGGCAAAGTCGATGCTATCAACAAGGTTATTAAAGAGGGGCTGGGCAGAAACTGGGATCCCCTGTTTTCAGCTGGCGACAGTGATGGCGATTATGAAATGTCAACAAGCTTTCCGGACATGAAACTGACACTGATATGGAACCGGGTTCAAGGAGGCGATATCGGGAAGCTTTGTATACAAGCTGTTGATGAATCGAGCGACACCAATCCAAGGTATATTCTTCAGGGACGCAATGAAAATACCGGTGTTGTCAGACCTTTCTCGGAATCTATCCTTTTTGGTAAAACGGAACCACAATTGCTCTATAAATAGGTGGGCCTGGCCCTCCAGCGGAAAAGGAAAGGTTGCCCGTTTAGTCCGGGGATCGTTAGGCGGCTGGTGGTAACTTCCGATTGAGTTTAATCATAACTGGAAGAAACACAGGGACATGGAATTCATCTCCGATACCACCAAAGTTGAGTCATTCAACAGGCACATCTTTTCGAAGGATGGTTCCTTTTCATCTTTCATCTTTAGTTCATACCTGTGAGTTGGAATAATCTTCCCGGTGGAGATGTTCCAAACAAACAGGTAACTGACCATCTTTTCATTGATACGAGTTGATTTAAGAATGTACAAACTGTTTTTATAAACATAAATGTCATTGTACAGGTAACCAATAC
>CAILAQ010000365.1 GCA_903832165.1 uncultured Bacteroidota bacterium
GGTGTGTTGTCTCGTCTGTGCACACTTTTTCCATAACACCGTTCGTTTTACGATGGAAAAATAACCGTTGCCATTTTTTCCCGAAAAAAGTCTTTTTCTGATCTGGCTTTCCAGTATTCTGGTAATCATGGTGGCAGTATTTCCACCAAAAATAATGATTAATTCCCGAATGGTTATAACTTAACGGGAATTAATTCCTGAATGGTCAAATAGTTTGTCCGGGTTTGATCGATCCTGAAGAACAATAATGACTATCCAAAACAATTTGACAATCAAAACCGGGTACGATTTTGAACCAGATGCTGCTAACTAATTGATTAATGGGCATCAATCCCTGGAAGCTGTTATCAATAGTCCATTGCCCTTTTTGCCCGGCAAAAGGAAATCTATCAGCATTAATAGTAGAATGAACGGGTGAATGGCCAGGAAATAGATCACGGTAAACAGTCCGGAAAATATCCACGGTACTTTTTGAATGAGCAGTATAGCCAGCGAGCTGATCTCATAGGCGATCTGTCCGGCCGGCCCGTATAGCCGGTGATGGCTGGTCACCGAAAATCCTGCATGCACAAGCTCTCCGGCCAGTTTTTCAAATGACAGATCGGTGCGGAACGGTTTGCCGCTCTCATAGTCGACCTTCCGGAATATTTCCCTTCTGATACGCTCATAGCCGGGAATTCTGCGCCGGTAATTGACCGGTACATAGAGAATGAGGTGGCCGCCCGGGGTAAGACTCCGGGCAAAACTTTCCAACACCTTTTGAGAGTCGTTCAGATAATGCAGGACCGAGGCGCATAGAATGACATCCAGGGAATCATCTGTGCGAAGCTCATTGATATCTCCAATCTCCACATCAACATTTTTAACTTCTTTTATTCGGCAGAAGTGCTTGATAATATCAATATTACCGTTCGATTGGTCGAGTCCGGTAAACTGTCCGGATCTGAATTTACGGGCAAAGGGAACGAGGAAGTCTCCCGCACCGCATCCGGCATCCAGCAAGGTAAAGTCGGTGGAGAATTTCCGGAGGCATCTGCGCAGGGCCCTTCTGATCAGCCAGTTTCGGTGATAAAGTATCCGGTTGGTTAACCACTGCAGGCGCAATAGATCGGGAAAGCGGTAATATACCGACGGGAATTGATGATTATTAATCCATTGGGACAGTTTTTCCGGCATGACCTAAATATACAATTAACAATGGATTCTGGCTGTACGACCTGCTGTTCTGGATTTAAGAAATTGAAGTATACTTGAAAGGTTGAAAAAGGAGACTTCCTATTTTGATCCTAAAATTCTGCACTAACGGAACAGGATCCCGCTTGCTTCATTGCTTATTTCACCATAAAATCCATTTCTGAAAATCCAAAATAATTGATGTTCCCCGCTAACAGGCAATTAATGCCTGAAACTGCTTTGAACTTAATAAAACGGCTGCTGACCGGTGTAAATGATATCTCCTGCATGACAGGATTGTTTTGGATATTAGAGAACTCGCCCGAAGAAATGCTTCTGCCCCAGTTTTTCCCATCATCACTGACGTATAATTCATAATTTGTTACAATACCTCCGGACCCACCACCCGGATCAGGCAAATAGCGGAATCCACCAACCGGCCTGACTTCTCCGAAATCAAAGACCAGATCGATGGGAAAAGTACCCTTGAAAAAGCAGGAGGTGCTGATATCCCCATCAATAATATTATTTGCGTCATTAATAGGAGCAGGGCTGATTAATTTCCATTTGGCTTTTGAACAGGCAAATACATTTTCTGCCACAGGACTGATTAACCCTGAAGGAAGATCTATTGCAACCGCTTTCACAGTTATGGGTCCATCGAAATAAAACATTTTTGTGAACTCAGGCTTTTTTTCACTTGGGTCACTGCCATCTGTTGTATAATAAATCTTTGTGCCGGGATCAGCAGGAACAATATTAACTATTCCTTCCTTGCTTCTTGAAATAACAGGTGCCTCAAGTATTTTCGGGGCATCATAAATTTCAATATTGGAAATTAACGGACATGCTTTTGATTTTTTAATACTGAACTTAATTTTTGAGGCGGTAATATCAGGCAGCCGTAATATTCTTTTGTCTCCGATTGTTGTCTCCGAGGCAATCTCCCTCCATCTGCTTTCATTAAAAGCTTCAAGAGAAAACGCCTGTACCCGCTGGCCCAGAGCAATATATTCCTGAACCAGAAAGCGATTGAATTTTGTGGGTTTATTAAAATCAATAATCATGGAGGCTGATGTTATACTGTCGTCTGCAGCCCAATAAGTATTTTCATCACCATCATTTACATTAGATGCCCTGAATCTTTTCGAATTGCCACGAACATTTGTCGTAATGATCTTTGAATTTTTGCATAGATTAAATGAAAAGTCAGCTTTGATGGCATTGCTCAGCTTCATTAATTGTTCTATATCCTTTTCATTGATCAGGCCTCTCTTGTCTACGGTCAGATTCAAATTTAAAGCCGAATTTTTTCCAATGGAGTTATAGTATATATTCAGTAACCGGGACAGCGATTTTACTCTGTTATCCTCAAATCCATGATAAAACCAATTTGGACGGATGGATACATCTACCTCGGAGGCCATCCATTTTGTCCCGTTTTCCTGACCGCGGGTTATGTCTTTAAAATTTGCTGAACCCGGTGACAAAAGGCTCCAGTTAGTTTGGTCTGCCCAACCGGTTTCGTTCCCTATCCATCTCACATCACCACCATCTAAACTAAAAACGACAGCATCTGGTTGAAGTTTTCTGACAATTTCCAGCGTATTCGGCCAGTCATAATAAGTACTGTCTATGGAACGCGTTTCGTAAGCACCTCCGTAATATCCGTTTCCTCCATTCGCCCCGTCAAACCATACTTCAAATATCTCGCCATAGTTGGTAAGAAGCTCGCGAAGCTGGTTTTTGAAATATTCAACATATTCGGGTTTCCCGTAATCTTTATGATTTCTGTCCCATGGAGAAAGATAAAATCCGAATTTCAGGCCATATTCTTTGCATGCTTCTGAAAGTTCTTTTACAACATCTCCTTTGCCATTCTTCCATGGTGAATTTTTTACCGAGTGTTCTGTATAGGCAGATGGCCAGATACAAAATCCATCATGGTGCTTTACAACAAGGATAACTCCTTTCATCCCTGCATCCTTACAAACCCTGACCCACTGACGACAATCCAATGCAGTCGGGTTAAAAGCTTCCGGAGACTCATCACCCAGGCCCCAGTCTTTATTGGTAAAGGTGTTCATGCCAAAGTGAAAAAAGCCATAGAATTTAATTTCATTCCATAGCAATTGCCGTTCAGAAGGAACCGGTCCGAAAGGGGTAGGTGAAAATTCATGATGACATGCCGCTGTAATAATCAGCAGAGCGCAAACGGAAATATTACGAAGCAATGTTATCATGATTGCAATCCTCAGATATTAAAACAATTTTGTTGATTTCATAGTTTAGAGGTTAACTGGGCAGGGCTTCATTCCTGATCTGCAATTTGCTGAAGTTCCCTGTTTTGAACCAGTGGTCCTGTCATAAAAAGTATAATGGATAATCCGATAAGAGCGATTACTCCGTATCCGATAAATACGGCACTATAGGCGATTGTATAATTATAATGAGCGGCCAGGTTTTTTATGGCCAGCCCCGAAACCGACTGGAAAATGACACCACCCAGTCCGGCTCCCACACTGGCAATTCCCCATACTGAGGCCGTTGCGTTACCTGGTACAACATCAGCAGGAAAGGCCATGGTATTGGCAGTATAGGCAGCATAACCAAATCCTGCCACAGCCAGCACTATGAGGGCACCTGTGGGGCCATTGATAATCAGGGGTCCCAATAACAGGGCTAATACCATGATTAATCCAAAGATCCCAACCGAAATCTTTCGGGCTTTGGGGATTTCGATTCCTGCTTTTATGATAAATTGAGTGAAAAGGCCCCCTAAAATATTTCCCAGATCAGCAACAATAAACGGAAGCATGGCATACAATCCAATTTTAGAGAGGTTCCATCCATAAACATCGGCAAGATATCTGCCGATCCAGAAAGTAATGAAATACCAGACCGGATCCATGAAAACCTTTGATAAAGTGAGCCCGGCAACAAATCTGTTCTTGAGTAATTTTAACGGCGGAATGATTCTTGTCTTTTCCCTTTTGGCAAACTTTTCAGGGGTATAATAGGTAAACCAGAAAAATGCCAGCCATATATACCCGATTACACCTATCGCCACGAATGTTGTCTGCCATCCGAATGAAGTTCCAAGCCAGGCGATTAACGGTGGTGAAACGACTGCTCCGATAGCGGCTCCGCTGTTAAAAATACCTGATGCCGTTGATCTTTCATTGGGAGGGAACCATTCGGAGGTGAGCTTTATAGCCGCAGGCCAGTTTCCAGCTTCGCCGATACCCAATAGGAACCTGAAGAATCCAAATTGAAAAGGAGTCATCGCCAGGGCATGCAGTATTCCGGCAGTTGTCCAAAACGCCATACTCAGGGAGTAGCCGAGCCGGGTGCCCAGTTTATCAATAATAAATCCGGAAACGGCGTTGGAGAGTAAATAAGCCAGGAAAAAAGCCGTGGCAATGTAGCCGAAAACATCATCCGGGATAAGCTCCCGCAAAGGACCACTGGAAGTCAGATAATTAAATGACAGCCGATGGACATAGTTTAAAACGGTTGCAGTAAAAGCAAAGCAGATCATCACCCACCGCATCCGGGAGGGACTCTCTTGCCCTATCAAGCCACTGTTTTTCAATTTTTTATATGCCAATTATAGTCTTCCATCAAAGTCAATCCGATCAGATTCAGGCACTAATGGGAACTTAACAGCTTTACCATCTCTTTGTGACCGGTAGATCGCAGTAAAAATTTCCACGGTAACCCGTCCTTCCTCCCCGGTCATCATCGGCCTTCTTCCGTCAATCAATGCATCAATAAAATCTTCGATCTGTAACTGATGATAATACTGGATTGGATCAATGCTCATGAAAAAATCAGCATCTTCTTTCACCCAATCTCTGAGCTTGTCTTCTTCGCCGGGCACCGACCACAGATCATTTACCGGAGGCTCCTGAATACTGGTCATTCCGGCGATAAACATGGCACCTCCATCGGTTTGAACACCTACTGAAGCGCCATTATCTCCATGGATGTGTACTTTCCCGTAAATGCCGGGTTTCTGTGAATTGCTCACTATGATATTTCCAACGCTGCCATTTTTAAATTTCAGAATGGCCAGAGCGGTGTCTTCCACTTCAATGTAAGGATGGTTCAGGTTTTTCCAGGTTCCATATACTTCTTCAATTTCGCTGCCCATAAACCACTGCAATAAATCAAGCTGGTGAGGGGCCTGATTGACCAGTACCCCTCCGCCTTCGCCGGTCCACTTGCCTCTCCAGGGATCGCTCTGATAATAGGCCTCGTTGCGCCATCCAAACATAAGAACGACACCCAATGCAGGTTTCCCGATCTTCCCGGAATCAATGGCCTGTTTTAATCGCAGGCATGGAGAATAAAAACGCCTTTGAGAAATCACTGCAATTTGTTTCCCTGTAATTTTTGCGGCAGAAAGCATGGCATCGCAATCCTCGAGCGATGAGGCCAGCGGTTTTTCAATAAGCACATGGGCACCGGCATTCAGCGCTTCGATGGCTGGGATCCTGTGTTGAGGATGGGGGGTGCAAATCGTAACCATATCCAGTTTTTCCATGCTCACCATCTGCGTGACATCTGTATATGCTTTCACTCCATACCTGGCTGCAAATTCCCGGGTCCGGATTTCATCACGGCCACATACCGCGGTAAATGACGATTTTTGAGATACTGCCAATGCTGCAGCGTGAATGCCTGCTACTTTTCCGCATCCGATTATTCCGGTTTTCAGGGTAGTGCTCATAAAAACAATTTTATGGTTTAAGAATCACTTTTAATAATCCCTGTTCTTTCTTATATAGTTTATCGAAAAAGACAGCCCCTTCCGATAAGGGTGCCACGGCGCTGATCATACTATCGACGTTGATTTTACCTTTGGAAATAAGGTCAAGTACGGCAGGATATTCTCCATTGATGGCGCAGGAGCCCCGCACAACAATCTCCTGAGTGACTACTTTTTGCAATGAAAATTCCACGGTGGGCGATATGTTTCCGACGAGTATCAGCATCGCTCCCTTTCGCAGGCATTCAATGGCTGAATTAACTGAGGCAGAAATCCCCACGGCTTCAAATGCCAGATCAGCTCCGCGGTTTTTGGTCAGCTTGCGGATTTCACCGGCAACATGTTCCGTCTGCGGATTGAGCACAGCGGTGGCTCCGGCTATGATTGCCATATCCAGTTTTTCCCGGAGAAGGTCAACGGCTATTACCCGGCATCCTGCCAGGGTGAGCAACCGGATGATGAACAGACCGATCATGCCGGCACCAATGACCACGGCGGTATCATTGATTTTGGCCCCGGAGAGGTTAACCGCATGTAAAGCAACCGCTACCGGCTCCACCATAGCAGCCTGTTCAAAGGTTACATTATCCGGTATATGATAAAGAATATGGCCGGGGATCGCCACAAATTGGGCAAAAGCGCCGTCGCGTTTGAATTCCCTGCAGGAAACTCCCAGAACCATTCTGTTATCGCTCAGATTATAATGCCCTTTTCGGGTATACCAGTCATCAAGCTTGTAAATGGTCGAATCAAAAGTAACCCGGTCGCCTATGTTCCACCCGGTTACATTTTTGCCGGTTTCAATGATTACCCCGGAAGCTTCATGACCCATGATGATCGGCGGAATACGACGGCCGGTACTTCCGTCCATTCCATGTACATCGCTTCCGCATATTCCGACAGCTTTAATCTCAACCAGAACTTCATCGTCGTTTGCAACAGGTCTGTCAACATCTTTATAAACAAATCTGTTGTATTCTTCCAATACCAGTGCTTTCATAATTTGATTTTATTTGTCGGCCATTTCAACTCCCGGTGCAGAAATTCAAACGTACCTGCCCCGTTGATGGTGTGCGGGCCATCGAAGTACTCGATAACGCAGCGATCCCCGATTTTCAGCTTGTCGTACACCCTGCGGGCGCGGCCAAATTCATAGGCGATCCATGGATCGATTCCGCAACCATCGGAACGACCCCGTTCAACCATGAACGGCCGGGGTGCAATCAGCCAGGTCATCTCGGCGTAGTTGAATGAGTGTGCCAGATCCCATTCCGCCATTTCATATTCAGGACCCCGATACATGTAGGCTGAAGGGAAATGGATGTCGGCATTTATGCGGACCCATTCGTTATAGTCGCCCGAACAGATGGATAACTTATAGCGCTGCTCAATGGCGGGAATACGCATAGCAGATTTGCCACCGTAACTGAGGCCGTAAAATCCGATGCGATCTTTATCCACAAAGGGCAGAGTTTCCAGCCAGTTAAGGATTTGTGAATGCTGCGGAGTGATGATTGAGTACAACGAAGCCTTCAGTGTATTTGCTTTTCTCTGCATGACGCGAAATTCATTTCCCCCCCGGTAAAGGTTATGTGGCGCAAAAGTGATGAACCCTTGTTCTGCCAGCCGGGCAGTGAAACTCTTGTAGTACATAAAGCCTTCACCAGCGGTATCAATAGTTGAGTAAGGCGTGCCTTCGAGGCCATGCTGGCATATCACCACCGGTCGCTTTTCGCCGGGTTTAATGTCTTTGGGGATACACAGGACACCCCAGGCGAACACGCCGGGCCACACATCAATTACCACATCATACCCCACCCATTTTTTTTCGTCATAGATCTTGCGCGAAACCGGATGCAACTCTTTCAGCAACGGCTCATCAAACCATCCTATATGTTCGTATTGAAACTCCTTGCGCAACTGTACGGCTGATTTTTTGTAGGCTTTATCAGAGTTAAACGAAAGCCTGGCCAGAATCAATTCATCCCGCTTGTATTCCGAATTGCGGAGAATAAGCTGGGTGTGGTTTTCCATTTGCTTAACTGCACGTTCCTGCCGTGCGGAAGGATCGAAGTTTAAACGGGTGTCCACCGGCATTTCTTCCGATAAAGGCATGGGCGATATCACTCCAAACATTTCAGCCAGCCGGGCAACCGCTTGAGGTGATCCAAAAGGCAGCATAGCGCCTGTATCGCCGGAAATAAGAGCGCGCGAGCCAAAGTCCGGACGGATCATGCCGTTAATACGTTTAAACTCGCTGCTGACTTCGCTGAAGGCCGGAGTTTTCAATTCACCGGGGCCCGTATTCGCTACATCTCTTTTCCACTCAGGGCCGCGGGAATATTCCACTATCATTTTGCGCGGCGCTATGAGAGAAGCTATCTCGGCATCTCCAAACTCATCCAGCAGCCCCCAGATATTGCGATAAAGCGGCTCATGCCACAGGCTGTCCCGGGGCCCGAAGTACCCGCTGATGAGAGTGGCATCAATACGAGTGTCAATCGCTGCAGCATACATGGCTATCAAACCGCCTTCCCCATATCCGGCTACAGCGATTTTTATCTTTTCGGCGTTATTCCGGAGGCACCAGTCAACCGCTGCTGAAACTTTCTGAACTTCGTAACCGACAGGATGCCTTCCAACCTCGAATGCCGGAGTATAAATCCAATCACGATGAGTACGCTGGTTTGACCTTATCCCTTTAGAAAAATGAGTATCACGACTCAGCAGCACCGGACTGATGACGCAAAAACCGTTTTCAACCAGTCGTCTCGATAACTGCGATTCAGACGCCACTCCCGGTGCAAGACCTGCAAGCTGCTCCGGAGTTTGATCTGCATCGGGTAAAACAATGACATAGCCGCGGCTCTTTCTGTTGGGCACCAGAAGCAATCCCTCACCTTCTACCTGAACCGGACCTGTCAGCTTCGCCCAGTCGGCTTGCTTAACTGCAGCCGTCTGCGTAAGATCGATGATCGGTTTCAGAGCCGGCCACCGGACTTCGTAAATCGTATAACCGGGCATTTTGGCAACCGGCATGGGTTCATTCGAGGCAATACCTGACATCTCCGGTTTTGCCCGTTCGTCTACGGCACCAATAATTGTGGTTAACCGGGCACGGTTGGGTGCTACGGATTTCTCATAGGCACTGTAATCCGATTGGTTACGATCCCAGTAGCGTGCCCGCCGGTTCTGCGAGGCAGCAATCCGATCGTCCAGAAAACGGATGATGCCGGCACGCATGCTTACATCCAAAGGGTCGTTTAACAATAAAGAATCGGTGTTCGGCAGCGGTGAACCCATCTTCTGTAAATAGATGTCATTTTGTTGCCGGCATCCTGAATTAACGACTAACATCAGGAGCAGGAATAAAATATATGGGGTAATCTTATAAGGTCCTGTCATTTTCAGCACTTTCATAGTAATCGAAATGATTTCCCAGCTTTTCCATAACCGGAAGGGTAATACGGTCGAGTTCCGTTTTGATGTCTTTACTTAATGGGCTGATAACTGCTTTTACATTTGCCTCCAGCTCCGCAATATTTCTTGATCCTGCCAGTGTACAAGTGATTGCCGGATTTTCCAGGATCCATTTTACAGCAATTTCTGCCATTGATAGTCCTGTTTCATTACAGAGGTGCCGGATCCCTGATAATGCAGCCCGGGTCGCTTCTTCAGCTCCCTCTTCTCCATGCCTGCATTCTTTTGTGCTTTTACTGCTGAAATGGCGTGTGCGTCGCTGCCATACCGGAATATCTTCGGTTGATGGATAAATGTCAGCCAGTATTCCCTGCATCAATGCCATATAACCGATAACCCCAATTCCATTTTCTTCACACAGGGGCAAGGCATCATATTCAACTGCCCGGCAAAGGAGGTTATAAGGAAGTTCATTCACCGCAATTTCAGCAACCGGTAATTTTTCAAGCTGGCTGCGACTAAAGTTACTGACCCCGAAATTCCGTATTTTCCCCTGTTGCTTTAACTCATTTAAGGTTTGGATGACTTCGTCCGTTTCCGGGGGATTTTCAATTATCTGAATGTTATTTGTGAAATGTTTGATTGAATGTGCATGCAATGGCCAGTGAATCATGTAGATATCAATATAATCCGTTTGAAGCCTTTTTAAGGATAACTCGCAATGTTCAAACAGTGTATCCCTGTAACAGTTTGATGGACTGA
>CAILAQ010000366.1 GCA_903832165.1 uncultured Bacteroidota bacterium
CGTTTGTATGCCTCAGGCGGCATTCCATCCCGGGTTGGCCTTCGCCTGTCAGCATTACTGAATCCAGGAATTCTCCCCAGCCCGAAAGGTCCTCCGGATGAACAAACTCCTTAATATCCCTGCCCATAACCTCGTCAACCCTGTGCCCCAGTATACAAATCCAGGCCGGAGAAACAAAGGTGACCACTCCCGGCGGACAAATCGTGAAGATTATGTCGAAGGAATTCTCCACCAGCAGCCGGTAAAGATTATCGCTGGGCGGTTGTTTGGGCATACCAGGTTGGTCAGGACTCATGTTCTTTGATCAGGACATCTGATTTCAATAACGTAAATTTATGAAAACAAGTGCTCAATCAATTCTTTTTCATCAAATACCTTTAGAGTGTATAATTGTTAACTTCGGAAAGGTAAAACACCCTTGACAAGCTATGAAAATAATTAGCATTTTGTTCAGCTTTTTGCTGTTGGTTTTTGTTTCCTGCAAACAGGACCAGACACATGATCCGGTGGTTATTAAAATGGGCGCGCTGCTGGATCTTTCCGGTGACTATTCCGAGGCCGGCAAAGCCAGCATGGCAGCTATCGATCTGTCGGTTGCGGATGTAAATCTGCTGTATTCTGCTGCGGGCTCGCCGGTTCAGATTACCTGTTCATTCGAAGATACACACATGGATACGAGCCTGACTCTTGCAGCGGTTCAGAAGATGTATGACAACGGCATCAGATTGCTGGTGGCAGGTCCGAATACGAGTGCAGAGCTGAAAGTCATTAAATCCCTTGTCGATTCAAAACACATGCTGGTTCTGAACAGTTTCAGTACGGCCCCATCGCTGGCTATCCCGAATGATTTTATTTTCCGCTTGCTGCCTGACGATAATGTTCAGGGACAGGCGCTGGTTAAAATGATGAAATGCGATTCCATGAAAGTGCTTATCCCGATCTGGAGACAGGACACCTATGGCACCGGGCTCTACCAGTCGGTGAAACAAAGATTTGAAGACGCAGGAGGGGTTGTCATGACGGGTGTCAGCTACAATCCGGGATCAACGGATTACAGCGAAATGATCAAAAAAGTGGCTGCGCAGGTAAAATCAGCGATTACTGACTATGGTGAAAAAAATGTCGGAATCATTTTGATTTCCTATCAGGAGGGTGTGGATTTTCTGGATCATGCTGCATCTGAATCCGGTTTAGCGCTGGTTAAATGGTATGGCTGCGATACCAATGTCCAGCGGGCAGCTTTAACTGCGGATCCGGTGGCAGCTGCGTTTGCAGAAAGAGTTCATTTCATGGGGCCGATCATGAGTGTTGGTACTGCCGGAAAGGTTCCGACTACTGCAAAACGGATCATGGATCAGGTTTTTGGCAACACCGGGGTATATCCGGATTCCTATTGCCTGAATTCTTATGATGCAGTGCGCATATTTAGCCAGGCCTATGACATTGTTCAGGCAGTCAATCCTGATTTGATCAGAACGATTCTTCCATCGGTTTGTGAAACCTATAATTATGTTGGATTATCGCGCAAGCTGAATGCAGCCGGCGATCTGGAAACGGCTAACTTCATTTTCTGGACAGTCAGATCAGAATCCGGAGCCTATATATGGGAAAGTTATGCCACCTACATGGCAGACGGAGATTACATTTTATTCAAATAAACATGAAAAGAAGAAACCTGACTTTACTCCTGGCTGGCAGCCTACAGCGATCCGCTAATGATGGAATTGCTGTTCCGGCAGCATAAATAATTTCACTTACTTTACTTCGTCGAAATAAAATTTTATGAATCAGACCAGAACCATTCAGGTCATTACTCTTGAAATGGCAAATTATATTGCTGATAAAGCCATCGAGAAAGCAATTGAAATAAAACTCAATATCTGTGTCTGGATTGTTGACCCATCGGGGAATCCTGTTGTATTCAAAAGGCAGGATAATTCGCCGCTGATTTCCATTGATACGGCCCGGAAAAAAGCCATGACCGCAGTTGGTTTCGGGTTACCGACCGGACAAACATGGCATGATTTCATAAAGGATGACCCTATCTTATCAGGTGGTATTCCGCAGATGAAAGATTTCATTCTGCTCGGAGGCGGTGCGCCTATAATCATTGATGGTTCGATGGCCGGGGCGATTGGCATAAGCGGAGGACATTACAAGCAGGATGAGCAATGTTTGAGTTTTGCACTATCTTTCGTTAAATGAGTCAGCAACCTCCTGATCTGATCAAGAAACTTGAACGATTTGCTTCGAGGCTTTCATCAGTAAAAACGCTGGATGATTTGATCCCCACGGTTGAAGATATCCTTGAAGAGGTGGTTAATGTTGAATATAACGGATTATATCTGTTCGATCCGACTACCGGGCGACTGAAGTTATTTTTTGCCAAGGGATTCACGGAATCGGAAAGGATCGAGGCAGAAAAAACCGCTATGGACCGGCATCCGGGTCATGTTTACCGAACCGGTGAGGCGGTACACGTGCCTGATGTGCGACTGGATATTGAAACCCATACACGCGACAGCCGGCGGAGTTTCCATATTCTGAGCCGCCTGTTCCTGCCTGTTAAAAGCTACGACCAGCCGGTGGGAACTTTTGGTTTGGCCAGCACTGTAGCCAACCGCTTTACCGAGGAGGACATTTCCATACTTTCCTTCGTTTGCAATCTGGCAGGAGTGATCTATGCGAATATTATCTACGCTAAAAAGCAGGAGGAATCGAGCAAGATCATAAGCCATTACCAGGATCAGTTGAAATTCCTGGCCGATACAGCCATGGAGCTGATCGGGATACAGGAAGAGGAAGACCTTTTTATTTATCTCAAAGAGAAATTGACTTTTCTGTTGCCAGGAAATATTGCGCTTATCAATCAGGTAAAAAACAACGAAGTATATCTGAAAGATTTTATCGGGATATCGGCCTCCAGAATTTTGAAATTCACGCAGCAATTCGGATGGAATCCTTTTGAGAAGCCCTATACTCTGGAATCACCATTTGTTGATATTTTCACGACAGGCAAAGTGTACCAGTTTCCCAGAGGGTTCATCGACTTCGCGGAACCATTTATACCTGCCAGGAGCATTCACCTGATTAACAAGGTATTCCGATTCAAGAAAGCACTAACCATCGGGATTGCGAAAAGAAATAATCTGTACGGGGCCATCCATATTTTGATCAGAGATAAGGATGGAGTACCTGAAACAGCGGTTTTGGAATCATTTGTCAACCAATGCGCAGTAGTGATCAAGCAGATCAGGCTTAAACAGGACCTCGTGCAGGCGCGGATCGAAGCGGAAGAGGCTACCCTTTCGAAGGCAAAATTCCTGTCCATGATGAGTCATGAGATCCGCACCCCGCTTAATGCTGTCATCGGATTAACACATATTCTCCAGATGGACGATCCGCGGCAGGATCAGTTGGAGAATTTAAAATCAATTAAATTTTCAGCCGACAACTTATTGGTGATCATCAATGATATCCTGGATTACAATAAGATAGAATCCGGCAAGATCACCTTTGAAGCGATCGACTTTCAGCTCCAGGATTTTTCAATCGGGATCTTCAGGACCTTCAAGGCTCTGGCTGATGATAAGAAGTTAGACCTGAAACTGGAAACAGATCCTTCCCTTCCAAATATCATTACAGGCGACAAAACGCGGCTGGCGCAGATTCTGATTAATCTCATCTCGAATGCCATCAAGTTTACTTCCGAAGGATCGGTAACCCTCCGTATGGTAAAGTCGGGCATCAGGCAGAAACAGGTTCGCATACGCTTTGAGGTTATTGATACTGGTATAGGAATTGAACCGGAAGCCATCGACAGGATTTTTGAAGATTTTGTGCAGGCCCGGCAGGATACTACCAGGATTTACGGAGGAACCGGACTGGGGCTCTCCATCGTTAAGAGGCTGGTTGAAATGCAGGGGGGCAAAGTAAGTGTAAAAAGCGTGATTGGCCATGGCACTACTTTTGCTTTTGAAATGCCATTCTATTTTTCGGAAACAGAACAAAAATCTTTTAAAGAACCAGATTTCCGGTTTGTGCCCCTGCCTGGGCTCAACATCCTTGTTGCTGAGGACAATAAAATAAACCAACTGGTTGCAAAGCAGTTTCTTACACGTTGGGGGATAGAATTTACCATGGTGGATAACGGAGAGCAGGCGGTGGAAGCAGTTATAAGAGAGCAATTTAACCTCATCCTGATGGATCTTGAAATGCCTGTCATGGATGGATATGAAGCTACAACACTCATCCGCGGGCTGCAGGATCCATTGAAATCACAAATACCGATCATTGCCTTATCCGCCTCTGCCATGCTTGAAATCAGAGATAAGGCAAAAAAATGCGGAATGAATTCTTTTGTTACCAAGCCTTTTGAACCATGCGATCTCTATCTGCATATCAAAGATCTGGCAACCTCCCCTGAAAGCAATAATATTTAAATGAACAAAAAAAACCGGGTCATTAAATGGGTTCTGGCATCCATGGTATTTATAGCCATTATTGTGGTTGGTCCCGGGCTGATTAGGCCGAAGGAGAAATCAGTTAAGCCTCCGAAGGAGAGCGTTCCACCGATCAAAATTAAACCGCCGGTTAAAGTTGATGCCTTCGTGGTCCATCCCTCCACGCTTATTGACCGGATTGAGGTATCGGGATCACTGCTGGCCTATGAGGAGGTGGATTTAAAAAATGAAGTCGCAGGCAGAGTAGTCGAAATCAATTTGCCTGAAGGGCATTTTGTCAGGAAAGGGACACTACTGGTAAAACTTTTCGACGATGATCTGCAGGCAGGTTTGAGGAAGCTGCAGGTACAGCTGGCGATACAGGAAAAAATCTTTGAAAGGCAGTCAGAGCTTGTCAGGATAAATGGCATCAGTCAGAATGATTATGAGCAAACGGGATTGCAGTTGAATTCCTTACGGGCAGACATTGACATTCAGAAAGTTCTTATCAGGAAGACGTTGGTTCTTGCCCCTTTCGACGGGGTGATCGGACTGAGAAAAATCAGCATTGGCGCACAGGTAACGCCCTCAACCCTGCTGGCAACGATACGTAGTGAAGAGAAATTAAAACTTGATTTCAGTGTTCCGGAAAAATACAGTTCTGAGATAATACCCGGCATGAAAATCAACTTCAATTTATCAAACAATGCCAGGCAGTATGAAGCCACGATAATGGGGACTGAACAGGGGATCGATGCATCAACGCGAAACCTGAAGGTAAGGGCGGTGGTGGATAATCAATCGGAGCATCTTCTTCCGGGTGCGTTTACTGAAGTATTGCTGAAACTGCGTGAGAATAATTCTGCCCTGATGATTCCTACCCAGGCAATCATACCAGCGGAACAGAATAAAAGCGTCATTATTGCAAAAAACGGGAAAGCTCATTTTGTAATTGTAAAAACGGGAACACGAAAAGCCGCTGACATCGAGATAACTGAAGGGCTTCAACCTGGTGATACAGTGATAACGACGGGGATTCTCTTTTTGAAGGAAGGCACCAGATTACTCTATTCCACTGTTAAGTCTGATTAGTTATGCTGATCTCCGATATTGCGCTTAAACGTCCGGTTGGTTCAGTGGTTCTTAGCCTGATAATTATCCTCCTCGGAGTGGTGGGCTACACTTTTCTGGGCGTCAGGCTTTACCCTGCAATTGATCC
>CAILAQ010000367.1 GCA_903832165.1 uncultured Bacteroidota bacterium
ACAATATCTTTCAGCTTTATAGAATAGTTGACTATTCAGATCTCAAACTTGCTGTTAAACCCGGAGTGGTTACGAAATTCCAGCCGAAGACCAGTATCCAGAAAAATCCGTTTAACAACAGGATTGCCATAATGGCGATCAGGAACAGCAGGGATATCTCCCCTGATGGTTTTAAAAATCCGGGTATTACCGTGATCAGGGAGGAGAGCCCGCCCGCAAGAGTTCCATAAAATAAAAGCAATGAATACTCGCTTGCAATAAGCCGCAATATTCGAAGCCGGCTGAAGCCTGTAGCCCTGAGCAATGCAATTTCCCACCTGCGTTCCTGAAGATTGCGGACCAAAATAACGGACAGGCCGATAGTGCCCAGCAGCATAGCCAGGGCACCCATAACCAGGAAAATCGACAGATACGTGTTCTCCACCGAATTGAATTCTGCCAGCCTTACCGAGGCGGTTTTCAGATCGGTACCATGATCCCGAAAAACACGCCTGATGTCCACCTCAACAGCATCCTTGGTTGCCGGATCGGCAGATATCATAAATAGATTGGTGCCGCTGACCGAAGGCCAGTGCCTGATAAACCGGGTTTCAGAAATCAGGAGGCTTCCCTGAAAGATTGAATTGGCAAGTCCGCCCACCAGAACAATGTTCACGGTATCCCCGCTTTCAGTTTTGTATTTCAGGGTGTCACCGGTCTTTAAGCCCAACCCCCATTGAATAACCGTTTGATCAGCCACCGCAGGAATTGCTCCCCCCGGAAGTTCCTGCTCAAGAATTTCCCAGTTGATATCGTTTGATACTGCCTCCGAATGAGAAACAAAATGGAACCGTCCGTCGAACGATCCTTTGGGTACACCCAGAACAGGTGGATTCTGTACCCTGTTAAGATTCAGACAGCTCGCGTCGTCACCGGCGAGAATCTTCATCTGAACGAATTCCGACGGGGCTTCCAGACCATATTTGGTTCTCACCAGCGGATTATTTAAATTATCAGGTACCGGTACGGTTGTTTCCATATAAAAGAGGAATCCGCCGGTTCCGGCCGGATCAGCAACTTTCCGGTTGGCTCCGACCGAAATAACCAAAAACATCCCGATTGCAAACAGCAGTATTACCGATAAGCTCCGATTGCTGTTTCTACGGAGATTACTGCGCCCGAGCTCTCCCAGGCTGAATGATTGGCTGCTTTCGGAATTGCCGGAGCGAAATGTCCGCAACGCCAGAAGCATCAGGCTGATCAGCATCAGGGTCCCTGCTGAAAAGAAAAGAGTTGGACCTGCCGATTGAATCCGGATGATGCCGAAGACGGTCATTCCCAGCGCCAGGATTCCGGTAATTGCCGAAAAAAATGTAAAAAGCCTTTTCGCGTTTCCAGAGAGCATATTTTTATTGCGATGCAGCAGGTCGGTTGTCTTGCGGCGAAAAAACCGGGCTACCACAAACCAGGTGGAGCCGATAGATATCAGCAGACTGATTACCAAGCCGATGGCCATGGTCATTGTCTTAAACACAGGCCGCAGGGTATCAGTCAGCACAATATCGTTCCATACACTGTTGAGGGCGCTGAATATCAGAAAGGTATAGACCCAGGTAATTGCCAGGCCGATTGCTGAACCAAAAATGGCGACCAGGCTGTTTTCCCAAAGGTGCATCCTGCTTATTTTCTGTTCAGCCCATCCAAGCGCTCTCAAAGTTCCGATTTGCTCCTGACGGCTTTCCATCCCCAGCCTGATCAGCAGCATTGTCAGGATGATTCCCCCGGCGATGAGGAAGAAGCTCAAACCGAGGAATAGTCCGCTGAAATCAACTCCGGATGCCGCTGCAGTAAGGCCTTCGCGATAGGATTCATGAATCCGGATTCCGGTATCCGACGGCCGCAGATGCTTAAGTATACCGGCTTCAATATCAATTTTGTTACTTACTGCGCCAATCCTGACCTGCGTATATTTTCCGAAACGGTTTTGCCATAATGAGGCGGCTTCAACGGGATTAATAAAAGCTTTAGGAGTTCCGCGGTATTGCTTCCAATATTGTTCATCCTTATCACGTATTTTCCCCAGATCAACAGGGATGCTGGTTTCCCAATCGCGGCAATTGCCGGCATCTGATAAACCCGGAATCTCAGGCATCAACAGCCGGTCGCAGCGCGGATCATCCATCGGTATAATGCCGGTGACCCTGAAACGGGCTCGTTCCACCGTGAGTTTTCGCAATGGACCTACCATGAAGTAGCTCAAGGTAACGGAATCTCCCTGTTTGGCGCCGAGATCATCGGCCAGCCAGCTATTGATCAGGATCTCGCCGGGTAGAATCTGCTTGTCGGGCAGGGTGGAAACGAAGGAGTAGGGTGTTGCGCGGTCGCCAATCCGGAATTCATTAATAAAATAACTGAAATACAATGACTTATCCGCCTGAGTGGATTCAATGGCTTTAAGGGCTGGTTCATCAAAAAACACTCGCGGGGTTCGCAAAACCCATTCTCCTGTGCCGGGATGTTTCACTAAATGCAATCCGGCATCAGGGAGAGTGCGGGCGTTCGTTAGGGCAACTTCCACTTGTTCCCCGGCAACCTTGCTGTCTCCTGCCAGCAGGATCAGGTTTGATAACCCCTCGAGTCCGGTAAGCTTCTGAAGGAATGCTCTGGGTAAGAAAATATTGAAGGGGGCCGATTGGGTGTTTTGCAAGTGAAAGCGGCCCACTTGCTTATTATCAGCAATGGCTTTGATAGTGACCGTTGCGGAAACAATATTTTCTTCATCGGAGACAAAAGGTGCATCGATCGGTACCGGTCCGGGTTTATTTATCCGGATAAGAATTTCGTCGCCCGCTTTTACATCCAGGCGTGAAGCAAGATTGTCACTGATAACCGCTTCGTTTTCATTTTCCGGCGGAGCAAAAGTACCTTCGCCAGTCACTCCCCGAAATGATCGGTCAATACCATAAACTTCCACTTTCGGCAATCGCAGGGTTCCGCCGCCAGCTGTGGCTGAACCTTTCAGCTGAAGTATGGATGCAGCAGGGATTTTAAGGCTGGCTGATATGCGGATGGCCAGAGAGTCAGTAATATAACGGTCGCCCGCAGTTACAGAGAGATCTGCTTTTCCGAGCCGGATGCCAACCAGACTTTGCAACCCGGATTGCACTGAATCGCCGGTCACCAGAGCCCCGGTAATCACAGCCATACTGATCGCCATCCCCAGTGCCACCGTGAGGTTGCGCCGGCGATAATGCCACAGGCTGGAAAATATGAAGCTGAGTCGGTTCAAATGGCTATTTTGGTCTTTTGAAGGAGAAGACGGAAGTAAGAATGATGAGATTCCAATGAAGAATTCCGAGTTCCGAGGTTGGAGATCCAAGTGTGCATAGAAGTAGAGACGGATAATTATCCGTCTCTACCTCATGGTGACCTGTATCTTGTACTTCGGCATTCGGAATTCTGAATTCGAATCTAAACCTTTTACCTTCCAACTTTGGTTTTGGAGCAGAAATAACCCTTAGGTTGACGGCAATGGGGCAGGGGGTGGGTATTTCCTGATTCATAAAGTTCCTATATCAACTGTTCTCCCCATTCTGCCCGCCATCTCCGCCGAATGGGTCACCATGATGATTGTTTTGCCATCTGCCCGATTTATTTCAGTTATTAACTCAACCAGCTTTAAAGCATTAGCCTGATCGAGAGCTCCGGTGGGCTCATCAGCCAGTAAAAGATCCGGATCATTGATCAGAGCTCTGGCTACTGCAGTCCGCTGGCATTCGCCGCCGGATAGTGTGCCGGGATACTGATTCCTGACTTCCCACAAACCCATTCGCCGGATTAGTTCGTTGGCCCTTTGGAGATAGAATGCTCTTTTTGATTTATCGTTATTCGCCAAAGTAGGGACCAGGATATTTTCGAGGAGAGTGCACTGCGGCAGCAAATGATGCAACTGAAAGACCAGCCCTATAGATTTGTTCCGGTAATTATCGAGTTCTGCAGATGAGAATCCGGCGAGATTCCGGCCCCTGAACTCAATAACTCCGTCATCGGGTTTATCCAGGGCGGCAATCAGGTTCAGGAGGGTGGTCTTGCCGGAACCTGAGGGTCCGGTAATAGCTATACTCTCGCCCCTTTTCACTGTCAGGCTGAGACCCGAAAGTACTAACCTCAGGCTGGATGTGCCGGGAACGCCGAATTCTTTCCTGATTGCATCAAGACGGAGAATGGTTTCAATATCATTCATGATTTATTGTTCGATTCATAAACCGAAATCAACTCACGGGCATGTGTAAAAATATCGAAAAAGCGGTGAACGCCATCGTGCCCGGCCAGGCTCAACGCTGACAAACGTTCATTGTCAGGTAATAAGTTGGCCAGTGCTTCGGTCAGCATTTCAGGCTGGTTAGGCTCGTAAATTATTCCTCCTCCTGATTTGCGGACGATCTCAGGAAAAGCTCCGAGAGCAGGCTGAACAACCGGCACGCCTGACGCCATCGATTCAAGCAAATAGAGGCCAAAGGCTTCTCCGATCCTCACCGGGACCGATACAACTGAAACTTTTCTGAAAAATTCCTTGCGACCCTCTTCTTCAAAATCTGACTGAAACTCCACCTGGTCATTTAGCCCGCAGTCGTTTATTCTTTTCTTTAACTTGCTGATATATTGCTTGTCATCACCGGTCGATCCGCCGGTCAGTATCAGTTTAACATCCTGAAATCCGGCTCTGTCCTTCAGGCTGATAAATGCCTCAACAAGGATATCCAAACCGTTTTCTTCGCACATTCTGGAGATAAATCCAATATTCCTGGGTTTTTCAGCTATCGGAATATATTCATAATCAGCTGGGTCGACGCCCAGATAAATCGTCTTGATTTGTTCGTCCTTCAAATTTATCCGTTCCATCATCAGGTCGGAAAAATATTGGCTCACCCCGATAAACCGATCAATGGATTTTGCATTCTCGTGCATAAGATCCCACGCTTCCTGGCGGAATTCAGGCTTCATGACATCGATCCAAACATCCTCATCCTGAAGGGAACAATAAACCTGTACCCCAAGCCTTTCCTTGATCCGAGGGGCTAATCCGGATAATAGTGCATTAGACAGATGAACTATATCAGCGGGGTAGTGATCCTTAATCCAGTCGATCATGCGGTCGAGCTC
>CAILAQ010000368.1 GCA_903832165.1 uncultured Bacteroidota bacterium
ATGCGGATCAGGTCCTGGCGGCGTTTGCACTCGAAGTAGAATTCAAATCCTCTTTCCAGCAGAATAGCATCGCGCAATGACTGCTGTGTAAAGCCACCGGCACCACCCAGTAATTTGGCATGTGCACGCGCCTTGGTCTGGTTGACAAGGTCGATGCTTTCGCCGTTCGGGCCGTTAAGTTCATTCAGGGCTTCAGCACGGCAAAGCAATACATCGGCGTAGCGGAGGATAGGAAATCCATGTCCGTCATAATAGGTGGTCGATCCGGTTGGATCGGCATATTTCTTCGTGTATGCATAAGGCATGTAGGTGGAACCTTCCGGAGGAGTAGCCTGCCCTTTTATAGGCTCGATATACTTCAGGCCATCGGTACCTTCATAATCCACGAAAAACATTTTATCGCGGCGATCGTCGCCTTTTTCAAACTGATCATAGAAATACCAGGAAACTCCCAGCCATCCCCAGCGGTCAGTGACTTCGGCGTTGTTAACGGGTCCGAAATGGTTCATGATTTCCATTCCGTCTACCAGTGCATTAGCCATACAATTGAATACGTTCTCTTCGCACCACAGGTTGGCTTCCTTAAAAAGCCCGTCATAGGTAGGGAACAATGCATATTCATTCAGGGCTTTGATCTGAGCTGAAAGGTCAACTACTTTTTGCCATTGTTTCTCCCGCATGTAAAGTTTCATCAGCAGAGTCATTGCTGCTCCCTTACTTGCACGGCCGACATCGGTAGTTGTGTAAATGGTATGCGCCTTGTAATTAACAGGGAGATTAGCGGCGGCGTATTCGAGGTCAGCAATAATCACCTTATCGATTTCCTCAACGCTGGTGGGTGCCGGTTTGGATTCATAATCAGCATGGAGAATATTATTTTCCACGTCTTTATCCGTCACCAGAATCACCGGACCGAAAGCATCGGTTAAATCTACATAGCCAAGAGCACGGAGGAACCTGCATTCTGAAGTAAACTGGGCCTTTTCGGCATCAGTGATTGAGGTCATTTTACCCAGGTAATAAATGGCGGTATTGGCGTCCGTAACCAGCTTATACTGCTGCTGCCATGAAAATGACAGATACTGGTTACTGCTGCCCCACAGGCAATTCGTCATAGCCTCCACATCGGTACCGCCGTTTGATTGGCCGACATCCGTGGTAAGGTCTGATATAATCACCTGGAATCCGGCATAGTACATCCATGCATCTGAAATTCCGCTTGGTGCCTTTAACCTGGCATAAACAGCGTTTGTAGCAGCAATGGCATCATTTCTTGATTGAAATGCATTGGTGCTCATCAGTGAGCTGTAAACTTTTGGCTCATCTAACTTACTGCATGACAGTATGAGAACCAAAACTACAGGCAATATTATTCTTAAGTATTTCATAATTTCTCAGACTTTAAAGGTTAGAAATTTAATTGGAGGCCAAAGGTGAGAATCTTGTATGCCGGGAAGGCGGTATAGTCTTCACCAGCTGCCAGGTTAGCGCTTCCTCCTCTTGTATTAACTTCAGGATCAGCTCCTTTATATCCGGTCAGCGTCAACAGATTCTGTCCGGTCATGTATACCTTCAGTGTTCTCACGGATTTCAGCACTCCGCTGCCAACTTTGAAGTCATAGCTAAGGGTAACCACTTTCAGACGCAGGTAAGAGGCATCCTGGACAAACTTGTCGACGACGCCAAAACCGTAACCGCCCTGCAGGTAACCATCTCTTGGGATATCGGTATTTTCATTGGTGGTAGTCCAGCGGTTGAGGGCATCTACGCCGATACCGGTTTCCAGCAGGTAACTACCCACGTTGAAAAGACTGTAACCTGTAGCACCTTGCAAGAAGACATTCAGGGTAAAGCCTTTGTATTTAAAGTCGTTATTCAGACCAAAGATAAAATGAGGGGTAGCGGTTCCTAAGTAGGTGCGGTCATCAGGTGTAATAACTCCGTCGCCGTTAACATCAACAAAGCGGGCATCGCCGACTTTTGATTTTGGCTGAGCGGAGCGGTCATCACCGGTCTTGAATACGCCTGCATACTTATATCCCCAGATTTCGCTGAGTTCCCTGCCAACTTCGAGTTTGGTATAATCAATACCACGGCCACCGTAAGGAGCAGCTATCTGGGTAATGATGTAAGGACGGCCACCAAGATCGAGGCATGACTGTTTGTTGTAAGACATGTTCAGCTGGGTGCTCCAGGAGAAATTTTTCGAGATAATATTTTCCGAATTGATACCGAATTCGATACCATGGTTTTCAATAGCACCGGCGTTAACGGTTTGCGAAGCAAATCCGGTCCAGTCGCCGATAGGAATATCGAACAGCAGGTCGGATGTTTTTTTCCTGTAATAATCGATGGTGGAAGTAATCCGGTTATTGAACAGACCAAAATCCAAACCAATATCCAGCTGCGCAGTACTCTCCCATTTCAGGTTAGGGTTAGGCAGGCTACCTGAGGTAACACCGGCATAACTGTTATTTCCGTCGAGGGTAACGCGGGTAGGAACGAAAGTTGTGAGGTACAGGTAATCAGGAATCCTGTCGTTACCGGTTACACCATAACTGGCGCGCAATTTCAGGTTTGAAAGGGTTTTGCCGTTTCGCAGGTTGCTCATGAAATCTTCCTCAAGAATTCTCCATGCAACGGATCCGGACGGGAAATAACCTGTGCGGTGGTTAGGGCCGAACCGTGATGAAGCATCGGCGCGCATAGTGAATGTAGCAAGATATTTATCGAGGAAAGAATAATTCAAACGTCCGTAAGCCGAGCTCATTTTTGTTTCGATTCTCGAAGTCTGGGTGAATGTTCTTTCGGAAGCTGCGCCTAAGTTATAGTAGGTAAAGGCATCGGTTGAGAACTTCTGCACTTCGGAATAGTGCCTGTCGGAATTATCCAGCTGACTGGACACCCCGATAACGGCGTTAACCTTGTGTTTTGCAGCAAATTCATGGGTATAATTCAAATAACCTTCGATAAGGCTACGTGAAAAAGCGAGGTCGGTAACACTGGCCCTTCCGCCGACATCCTGTCCGGAAACCAGACCGGTTGGCAGATAGGTACCTTCTTTTGTGGTCTGATTTTCAGCGCCGCCGTTTATATTGAAAGAGAGGTCGTTAAAAATCTTGTATTCTGCATTGGCAGCAATGGAGAATTTATTCTGGAACCGTTCATTGGTCGGGAGCATCAGCCAGGCCATCGGGTTATCGCGACCTTTCCAACGGGCATAAGTTCCGTCGGCATTCAGGTAAGGTGCTGCCTGAGATTGCGTGATCAGTCCGTACATAACGTTTGAAGGCACAATATTTCCATCATAGGTTTTAAAGTCGGAGACGGTGTGTCCATAATAGACATTACCGCCCATCTTGAATTTCTTGCTGAATGTTTTATCGATATTCAACCGTGATGTATAACGGGTATAATCCGTATTTTTCAGAACACCGT
The DNA here is from genome assembly GCA_903832165.1 of uncultured Bacteroidota bacterium. Taxonomy (GTDB): domain Bacteria; phylum Bacteroidota; class Bacteroidia; order Bacteroidales; family UBA12481; genus UBA12481. The sequence goes on from CAILAQ010000368.1 coordinate 3,439, forward strand.
CCTGTGAAAAATAGTTACCCGAGAAAGAGATGCGGGTATCTTCATTTCCACCGCTGGCATTCAGGTTATGACTCTGAACATTGGCAAGGCGTGTAGCCAGCTTGAACCAGTCGTTGTTATTTCCATTGGCCAGGTCCTGCGAATTATAGGGATGAACTTTTCCGGTTTCATCAGCCTTGGCATTGGCAACGGTCATAGATTCCAGACCGGTCATAATTTTATAGGGATTTTGCGTTTGCTGAACCCCGTAATAGCCGTCATACTGAACATCCGTTTTACCTGCGCGGCCACGTTTTGTGGTGATCATGATAACGCCGTTAGCGCCACGGGCACCATAGATAGCGGTTGCAGAAGCATCTTTCAGAATCTGTATATCTTCAATATCATTCGGGTTGATATCCATTCCGGTTGAGGAAGGGAACCCGTCGACCACATAAAGTGGCTCGTTAGTTGACTTAATGGAGTTACCACCGCGAACGCGGATTACGGCCTGAGCACCCGGGGCAAAACTACCCTGAGTTACCATTACGCCGGCTGCGCGACCTTGTATGGCCATGGCAGCATTTGCTGTTGTTCCGCCGAGGTTCAGCTTATCCTTGGAGATAGAGCTGATTGAGCTGGTAAGGTTCACCTTCTTTTCAGAACCGTAACCTACCACAACCACCTCATCAAGTGCTTTAGCTGACTCTACCAGTGCAACATTAATAACAGATTGATTACCCACGGTGATTGACTGGGCAACATAGCCCAGTGATGAGTATTCCAAAACTGCATTTGCATCAGCAACTTCAATTGAATAATTTCCGTTGCTATCGGAATTAGTTCCTGTTTTAGTACCCTTGATCAGGATACTTGCCCCAGGCAATGCGCCACCGGATTTAGAATCGGTGATCCTGCCTGTCACTTTCTTGAGCGTTGGCTCCACGACGCCTGCTGCCGAAAGGTTCAGGCTCGCGGCAACGAGGAACATCATTATGATACCAAAAGCTCTGGGAAGGACTTTTCTACAAACACTCTGGCAAAAGGTTTGTTCTGCTTTGCTTTCTTTCATAGATAAATAGGTTTATTAGTCAATTCAAAGATATAATTGACTTTTTAATTTCCTATTAATAAGTAATCTTTTTTTAACCTTATCCTATATCAAGTCCGAGAATAGAATCAAGGACCATTGCCAGTGAACCAACGACAGTATCATACTCTTTGAACTCGGCTGGAAGGATTTTCACTTCCCGGTTAGGGACCATCAATCTGTTCCTGATTCCTGCCGTAAGGGGTTTCCAGAATTCATCCCTGTTTAAGCTTAATCCGCCGCCAATCAATATATGCGTGGGATCCAGCAGGTGAACCAGGTTGGCCACGCCAATACTCAGATATTCAATAGCCTTCAGGCAGATGGCCTCAGCACTTGCGTCACCTCTCCTGCACGCTTCAAAAACGGTTTTTGCCTCAATACGGTCAATACTAACCATGCATAGCTCTGAAATTGATTTTGCTGCATCAGGATTTTGCCGGGCAGCCAGGGCAATGCTTCTGCCTGAAGACAGAGCTTCCAGGCATCCCTTCCGTCCGCAATCACAAATAATCGGGCTGTTCGGGTCGACAGTCATATGACCAAACTCACCTGAGAAACCCTGTCCGCCATTGGTTAATTGTCCTTCAACCACAGTGCCTGCTGCAATTCCATGGCCGGCATTTACGACAATGAAATTTCTAAGGTCCTTACCCTGGCCATAGGTTTTCTCCCCCAGTGCCATCAGCCTGGTTGAGTTTTCAACAAAAATGGGCATTCCGATTCTTGCTTCCAGATCCTCTTTCAATTTCACATTTTTCCAATTAAAGGCAGAAGAAAAAGTCACTATCCCTTTTGCCTTATCAAGTAAACCCGGAACCCCGATACCAAGACCAATTACCTTACTGGCATCCAAACCCCGTTTTGAAAGCAGTTTTTCGGCTACGTTGACCACCTGATTTACAACAGCCTGATATCCCTGTTCTTTGTCAGTCTGAAGCTGCACTTCCATCTCAATTTCAGCATCAAGGTCCGCCAATACGCCCCGGATAAGGGTTGCGCCTAAATCGATGCCAAGAACATGCTTTTCCTTCGGATTAAACTCAAGTATCACCGGTGGGCGTCCTCCATTACTGTCACCAATCCTCGCGTAACGAACCAGATCCTCTTCATTTACGAGACGGTCAACAATACGGGAAACAGTCGGGGCAGCCAATCCGGTCAGTTTAACCAGCTCTGCCCTGCTTATCATGTGTTTCTGCCGTATTAACTGGAGGATTATCCGGCGATTTATCCGGATCATGACCTCAGAATCAACCTTCTGGGTTACCCTTTTTACCATGACTATATTTGATGGAACAAATATAGCAATGTGGAGGTTGATTCTTTACTTTCTGTTAGAAACCTAACAATTACGTCAGGGTTTAGATATTCATTGGTCAAATAGTTCAATCGTTTTCAATCTTAGTCGCTGCGAATTAAGATGAGCATCGACCTGCTTTGTAAGTTCAGCCTTCTCTTCACTGGTAAGCACCCTCAGGCTAAAGGTCCCTGCAATACCTTTCGGATCGAAGTAAAGGTACTTATTCACAGGGCAGTAATACCATATCTTGTTTTGGATCATTACTTCGATCAGCCGCTTTTCCATGATATATCTCCCTATTTATATATGTGTACTTCTGTTTATCCTCTTTGAGCACGAAAGGTTACCTGGTATGATATTCCGGCAGGCAGCTTTTACACCCGTCGTATCCGTCGTTAAATGCGTCCGGCAGAATATAATAACCGATACGGTTTTTCTGCCAGATCTCCGGAACCCACACACAATCAGCCCGGTGAACCTCACGGCTCAACGGATCGCAGTTGGCAATGAACAGAGGTACCGGAGTAACTGTTTTTCC
>CAILAQ010000369.1 GCA_903832165.1 uncultured Bacteroidota bacterium
CCGGAGCACTGATCTCTCCTGAGGCAATGGCCCGGTTAAAAGCATCGGCAATACAAATACGGCCAACTGCATCGGCATACAGAATCCTTGCCTGGGAACCAACCACCATATTATTCGCACCGGCCTCACGGATCCAATGCAGGTTATCTGCCATCTGAAGCCGGATCTCTGCCGGAGCTTCAATCATCAGCTTTTCCAGAACCCCGGCGGCAATAAGGTCTGTCTTAACCAGGTCAGCAGGATTGTTCGAACAGCATACCCACCGGAAAGGGCCAAAACCGTAATCAAAAAACAAAGGCCCCATAATATCCTGAACATAGGAAGGATAACGATAGTTGCCATTCACAGCAAAAACATCAGCCCCCGCCCTCCCCGCTTCAAGCAAAAATGCATTACCGTAATCCCAGAAATACATTCCACCGGCTGTGAGAGAATTGATTGCCTTTACCTGCCGCTTAAGAGATTCATTGACAAAAGATTTAAACAGATCGGGATCTTTAGCAATCAGCTCATTTGCCTTATCGAAGCTTATGCCTGCCGGATAATAACCGCCTGCCCATGGATTATGAAGCGAGGTCTGATCGGACCCCAGGTCTATCTCAACCTCTTTGGCAGCCAGATATTCCCACAGATCAACGATATTTCCCTGATAAGCCAGCGATACTGCCTCCTTCGCCTTCTTAGCCCTGTTCATCCTCACCAGCAGTTTGTCAGTATCCGAGAATACTTCATCCACCCAGCCCTGCTCGTGACGAACGCGGGTGGCTTTGGGATTAATCTCGGCAATGAGGCAGATACCCCCTGAAATCACCGTGGCTTTTGGCTGGGCCCCCGACATACCCCCAAGACCTGATGTGACGAAAATCTTGCCCCTGAGATCCTGTGAGGGGGTCTTTGCCTTGATCCTCCCGGCGTTCAGCAAGGTAATTGTGGTGCCATGAACTATTCCCTGCGGTCCGATATACATATAAGAACCTGCTGTCATCTGTCCGTATTGCGATACCCCCAGTGCATTCATCCGCTCACAGTCGTCGGGCGATGAGTAGTTCGGAATAACCATGCCATTGGTGACCACCGCACGAGGTGCCTCACGGTGTGAGGGAAAGAGCCCCATCGGATGGCCGGAATACATCACCAGCGTCTGCTCATCGGTCATTTCAGCCAGATACTTCATCGTGAGCCGGTATTGTGCCCAGTTCTGAAATACGGCCCCATTGCCACCGTAAGTGATTAATTCATAAGGGTGCTGAGCAACACGGATATCAAGATTATTGCTGATCATCAGCATAATAGCCGCCGCCTGAACAGATTTATGAGGAAATTCTTCCAGATGCCGTGCACGAATTTCATAGTCAGGTCGGAACCGGTACATATAGATACGGCCGTATGTCAATAATTCAGACATAAACTCCTGCATCAGAACAGGATGATGCTTGGGATGAAAATAGCGTAACGCATTTTTTAATGCCAACTTCTTTTCATCCGGAGTCAGAATGTCTTTGCGCTTTGGAGCGTGGTTTATTTCATGGTCATACGGCTTCGGATCCGGGAGCATTTCCGGAATACCTTCAAGAACAGATTTTGCAAATTCAGACGCTGACATATTTTTCAATATTTTATCCATCGGGCTATCCGGGTTCCCAGATTACTCCGAAGCTCCAGCAAATAAATCCCCTTATCCAATCTGCTAATATCCAAATTTATTGACGCGGACCCTGGCATGAGGGTTTCGGATTTTAAAACAATCTGCCTCCCTTGAATATCAACGATTTTAATAGTAACCTCTCCTGATTCAAGCCCGCCCGTTTCAATAAACAGCCTGTCCCTGGCCGGATTCGGATAAACCAGTAACCCTGCCTCCGGAGTCAACTCATCAAAAGAATCCCCCGTGGAACTGACAATATCAGGTTTGGCAAGTTTAACATCCGTATATAATCTGTATTCGCCCTCCTTCAGTTTCAATCTGCCATTTACGTCGGAAATCTGCAATGAATCACCGGTCCAGTATTCATACCACCATCCCGTATGCTGGAAATTCGGGTCGGTCCAGGAGGCGCGTATTCCAAAATTCCCCAGAATTACCGCCTTCATCAAACCGCTGTTGAGGCTGATACGCTTGACGGTATCCGAAGCCGAAATCTGAAAGTCGGATGTCGAGAACAGGTCCATTGAGGTCTTCAGGCTGTTGAGTTTCGAATATACCTGATACAGCCGTTTCCTCCCGCTATCGGACAGATAGTCCCAGCGGACCGGCTTAGCCCCCACTCTTCCATTATAATTGATGGAATAGTCATAACCCAGCTCTCCAAACATCCAGATCATTTTCGGGCCTGGAACAAGGATGAAAAAATTAGCCGCCAATTCCATTCGCTTCAAAGCCAATGGAAGGGTCTTAATATTGTAAGCACTGTTCTGGGTATTGCCTGTGGTCACACAATCATACATTAACCGCTCCTCATCATGGCTTTCCATATAGCCCACGAGGTTAGGCTGGGTCCAGGTGCGCTGGTTATGGCTGACACTGGAAAAATCCCAGCTTCCGCCCGAATACCAGGCGCTTGCAGCCTGCCGGTAGCTGTAATTGATATTTCCCCAAAGCATCATTCCGTAATTCGATAAAACTATTTCTTCCGAAGTAGCGGCAAAATGTTCCAGGATAACATAGGCAGCAGGATTGGCCTGCTGTATCATATCATCCATTCTTTTAAGGTTTGTAATGCGGCTGGCATCATAAGCACTTCCGTCGCCGGATTTATTGGTAAACCCTTTCGTGAAATCAAAGCGAAATCCATCAACATGATATTCCTTAAGCCAATAGGTATTTACGCTGTCAACAAATCGTTGCGTGGCAATGCTCTCATGATTCAAATCGTATCCCCAGGAATAGGCAGTATTCGGAGATACCATATTATACCAGGGATTATTGGCCGCCGGTCTGCTATTCTGAGCATCCCAGTACAGTCTGACCAGTGGCGATTGTCCGTAGGAATGATTGAGAACCATATCCATGATTACTGCAATGCCGTTCTGATGGGCTGAGTCGACAAAAGCCTTAAAAGTTTCTTTCGGACCATAATATTTATCAACTGCGAAATAAAATGAAGGATTATAGCCCCAGCTGTCGTTTCCTTCAAATTCCGATACCGGCATCAGCTCAATGGCATTAATGCCAAGATTTTTAATGTATTTCAACGTATCTGTGAGAGCCTTAAAGTTATGCGCTCCAACGAAATCACGAACCAGCAGTTCATAGATCACCAGCTTATTCTGTGCGGGCGGAATAAAGCTGGTATTCTTCCACTGATAGGCTGGCTGACCGGTCTGCATAACGGATACCGCCTGCGTGGTTTTTCCCTGCGGATAAGCAATCAGTCCGGGATAAGTATTTGAATCGATATAACCATCGTTCCATGGATCCGAAATCTTATCAGAATATGGATCCGCTATATTGATCTCTCCATCGACCAGATACTGAAACTGGTACTCTTTCATAGGTTCCAGGTTTTCAAGCGTGATCCAGTACCTTAACCCATCTGGGGTTTGCTTCATCTGGTACGATTCATTGATTGCCCAGTTATTAAAGCTCCCGATCAGAAAAACGAACTCTTTCAGCGGAGCATATAACACCAGTACGGCAGAATGGTCACTGGTATAATTAATGCCATCCTTTACTCCTGCCGGCAATGCCGCAACGGTTCCTGC
>CAILAQ010000370.1 GCA_903832165.1 uncultured Bacteroidota bacterium
ATAAGACGGTGACGGTTTTAATACGTAGTTTGGTAAAATTAACCTAACCTGGAAATATCCAGATGAAGATTTAAGTGATATTATCAGTTTTTTATTCACAGTTTATCTATCTGAGGTACAACAAAATCGATATGTTTCAGTTGATTAAGCATAAACTCTGAGCCTCCGGTTCTGATTTCAATGAGGATTTCACAGTCATTACCAAATTCCTGTCTGATGATTTCTGCTTTAGCGTCACGGATTGATCTCATAACGTCATTCATGGCTAAATATGGAAAACGAATAGAGATGCGGCAATTGAAAGTTTTAACGACTATTTCGGAATTCTCCAAACTGTTTTTTGCAGCAGAACGATATGCATTTATCAGACCGCCAACGCCAAGCAATATTCCGCCAAAATACCGGACAACAACAATCAGTATATTTGTAAGGTTGTTCGACTGGATCTGGCCCAAAATCGGCTTGCCGGCGCTATTGGCCGGTTCGCCATCATCGTTCACCCGGTAGGAAGCTTCGCCCGGACCTATGCGGTAAGCGTAACAATGGTGACGAGCATCATAATATTCTTTACGGAGATTAGCCAGAATTTCTTTCACCTGTTCTACAGATTCAACAGGAAACGCTCTGGCAATGAACCGGCTTCCCTTATCCTTGAATAACCCTTCGGATGGATGTTGAATCGTTCTGAAAGTATCGTCCATATTGCTCTGCAATATAGGCGAAATTGTACAGTTTTAAAAAAGGAGATCCATTGCTGTTAAACAGGAAAATAGAGGTTCTCAATCTTCTGGATCTCTTCTTCGTGAAGAAGTTTTTTAACAACAAAACCAATTCTCATGGGGTCCGCCACCGTTCTCATTCTTTATGGAATCGAAAGAACCCGGATCAGTCCCAAGAGCTGATTGTTTTTAATTTTCAGATATTAAGCCTATTAATGAATAGGCAAAAATTATATGATGACAGAATACCGCTCAGAAATGAGCGATGCTTATTTTCGATCTTTAGAATACTCAAGGCTGATATTATACTTTTGCATTTTTCGTGCCAATGCCATCCTCTGAATTCCCAATGCTTTTGCAGCAGCATTTTGATTATTCCCGCAATTTTGAAGTGCCTGCCGGATTAATTTAACCTCATTCTCTTCCAGATTGAGATTTGCAACCTCGCTGAATGATGCTGATGCGGATTTTGTTTTCAGTGGAAAATCCTTGATCCCTATTGGGTTCCCCTTACTCAGGATTATTGCACGCTCAGTCAGGTTTTTAAGCTCCCTGACATTGCCGGGAAAATCGTAGCATTGTAAAACCGGAATTACATCCTTATCAATCGGGGCGATTGGCTTATTAAATTTCGTTGCAAAATCTTCAGCAAAATATTTAAGGAGTGGCTCAATATCTTCGGGGCGATCTCGGAGGGGCGGAATGTGAATATGCAAAGTATTAAGCCGGTGTATGAGATCCAGACGGAATTTCTTTTCATCAACCAGGTTGTCCAGTTCATGATTGGTAGCCGAAATTATACGAAAATCTGTAGGAATGGTTTTGGTGTCGCCTACTCGTGTAACTTTCTTTTCTTCAATGGCACGCAGCATCTTAGCCTGGAGGTTCAATGGCATATCCGCAATTTCATCAAGAAACAGTGTTCCCTGATCGCTGATTTCAAAGAAACCTTTCTTGTCGATTAAGGCCCCTGTGAATGAACCCTTTTTATGTCCAAAGAATTCGCTTTCAAGCAAACTGTCTGTTATTGCACTGCTGTTTACCGCACAGAAAAGGTTGTCTTTTCTCTTGCTTGCGAAATGTATGATCCGGGCGATATTCTCTTTTCCTGTTCCACTTTCTCCCGTGATCAGCACATTTGTGTCCTGAAACTCAGCAGCTGTCATGGCTAAATCTAAAACCTCAAGGATTTTCGGACTGGCTCCAATAAAGTGGCGTTCGATTCTTGCTTCCAGATTTTTTGAAATCAATGAATTACGTTCCTCAACTAACTTAACCCGACGTTGGAGCAAAAGGAACTTCTCGGTTCGTTCTATGGCCAATCTGATATCAATGTGACGGAAAGGCTTCCTTAAATAGTCCATAGCTCCCAGCCTCATAGCTTTAATAACTGTATCCATGTCACCATGTGCCGAAACCACTATAACCTCTGTATCAGGGTATTTGACTTTAACTTCCTTAAGGATATCCAAACCGTCAACCCCTGGCAATCGCACATCGAGAATCAATAAATCTATAGGTTGTTTTTTCAGGATCGCTAATCCCTGAGGTCCTGTATGGGTCTCATAAACCTGAAACCCTGAATTCTGCAGGAATTCAGTTAATTCTTCTGTAAATCGCTTCTCGTCATCCAGGATGAGGACATTCAATTTATTCATGATTCGGGTGTTAGGCACTTGTTTCGTCGGGTTGTTTTTTCTTTCCATTTACCGGCACGATGATCCTGAATTTTGTACCGTTTATCTGATCACTTTCGATTTCGATATCGCCATCCAGTTCTTTGATGATCCCGAACGAAATCGATAGACCTAAGCCTGTTCCCTTGCCAACCTCTTTTGTTGAAAAAAAGGGAAGCATGACCCGATTGATATCCTCTGGCTTTATGCCGCGGCCATTATCCTTTATCTCCACATAAATTGAAGTCTCATCATGATATGTCCGAACCTCGATTGTCTTCTTTAAAACCAACTTTCCTCTCTTCCTTTTTTCGTCAAATGAATCTTTGGCGTTCGTAAGGAAATTCAGGATAACCTGTTCAAATCGATAAGTATTGCCGACGATAGTGCGAATACCGGGATCAAGTTTAACCGACAAGTCAATTTCATGGTGCTTGAATTGCTCTTTTATCAGTGAAACCGCACTTGCAATACTTTCATTGACATTAAAAACGGTCCCGATATATTCATCCTGATCACTGGAGAAAGCTCTTACATGGTCAATGATCCTGCCTATTCTGGTGATATCTTCAAAAATCCTTTCCGACTTGTTCTTCAAGTAATCATAGTCCGTTAGATTTGCCTGTTTGATTTTCGTAAACATGTTCTCGATGCCCAGTGTTATAGACAGAAGTGGCTGGTTGATCTCATGGGCCATTCCTGCAGCCATCTCACCCAGACTAACCATTCGCTCGGTACGAATAAGCTGTTGCTCAACTTTTTTGCGCAGCGAGATATCACGTAAAATGGCCATAAACGCTTTTGGCCGGCCATCAATTTCCTGAATAAGGGTTGTGCTCACTTCACAGATAAACGGAGTCTCATCTCGTCTTGTAAGCACAAATTCTACGTCTTGAACTAATCCTTCCAGGAGTGTTCTGTTCAGGATGTCTTTTATTTTTTTTAGCTCATCTGCTGGAATAAACTGGTAAAAAAGCACCCCGATGAATTCATTCTTATTCTTGGCTCCAAAAAGTTCAAGTATGATGTCCGAGATTTCCGTAATTCTTCCCTTGGTGTCCATGATGATAATGCCTTCAGGGGAAGCATTGAGAAGCGTACGGTAAAGATTCTCTGATTCTTTGACCATTTTATTGCTAAGCCCCAGGTCTTTAACAGTCTGTTCGAGTTTTTCCTGATCCTCTATCATTTGCTGTTTTTGCCTGAATAATTCCAGAAAGATTTTTACTTTGCTTAGCAGGATGTTGCTCCGAAATGGCTTTAAAATAAAATCAACAGCACCTGATTTATAGTAATAATCCAGCTCGATTTCGTCCTGAGAATGCCCGGTTATAAAAATTATAGGAACCAATTCCCTGCTGGTGTCATTCTGTATTATTGTTGCGAGTTCAACGCCGTCCATTCCCGGCATCCGGATATCTATAAGGGCCAGCGCAATTTCCTGACCCTTGATGTTCGCAATAGCTTCTATTCCTGAGCTTGCAAGTATGAAATTAACATCCAATGGTTTAAGGATGTCTTTAAATAATATTAAATTTTCGGAAATATCATCAACAATGAGAATATTTGGTTTTGTTTTCAGTTCCATATCAATCAGTTGAGGTAGATTGCCTGTTTTTTTTTATGGAATAGCTTACCGTGTAACTCTCCGATCGCTTCCCCGAAAGGATGCTTGAAAATCCATTTACTAATTCTGTTTGCTGGTCTTCTTTCATGCTAAGGATTCAGGTGTTCATCCTTTGGAGGGCCAAAGATAAGCCTTCAATCGGCGCATCAAAACTAATTGAAGAAATTGGCGGAAGATATGTTTATTAACCGGTTACTTTCCGATGCAGAAATGCTGGAAAATATTTCCAAGTATCTCATCTGAAGATATATGCCCCGTAATCTCCCCAAGATAATGCATGGCTTCCCTGATATCCTGAGACAAAAAATCGCTGGAGGTCCCCATATTGAGTCC
>CAILAQ010000371.1 GCA_903832165.1 uncultured Bacteroidota bacterium
GCTTACACCGGCATTGGTGGCCCAGTATATTCAATCTGACAGCAAACTTACCCGCGCCGAAAAAAAAGCAATCTGGCTGAAATCAGAAGCGGAATCTGTCAGTAAAGTCAATGACATGATCGTTAAAGCGGATTTCGTGTTGAAGCCTAATCAGATCTCTGGTAATGATGTAAATCCGGTAATGAATTTTATCCTGATTTCCGGTGATACACTGATATTCCAGACCAGCAGTCCGGTGGACCGGACCAAATCCAATAATTGGATGACTGATAAAACTGTGATGGGAAGGGTTACTTCCCGGTTCATTAAAACAGATCCGAAGAATGGTTATCATCATGTAAGGGTTAACATGATGACCGAAGTAGGGGTCGGATTTCGTGTTGATATGAAGATATCTCCTTTTGGAAATGCCATTGCAACAGTAACTCCGCATACTTCCGCCGGAAGCCTGGATTATCATGGTAAAATTGTGCCCTGGGAAAATTCGGATATATGGATTGGCCCGGAATCTTATGATCTGACTGGTTTTCCCTGGTATACTAATCCAATTGGCGTGCGTTGGACAGACAGATGAGTGGCTCAGCTTACCTGGAAATGCAAATTTTCGTAATCTTTACTTCTCCTGGATCAGCTACCCTGATCAGGTAGATTCCAGGGTTTATATTGATGATATTCATTCTCCACCTGCCCTGGGATTCCCGGATCAGATTTGTCTCTATCATCCTTCCTGAAAGATCATATAACCTGATTTCCGGATTTTCAGCCGAACCGGGAATTTCAATAGTCAGACATTGACTGGCCGGATTTGGATAAATATTGATCCCGGGATTCATTGTAATGATTTCAGTTCCTACCGATCCTGATGCCTTGATCTGAATTTCATCTGCCCGGAACACAGGAGTCCCATCAGTCGGCCAGTGAGTTCCTGCTACCGAGGCCAGCTCCAGTTCACCAACATGTACCATTTCACCGGTAAATTTCCAGTCAATAGGTAAATTGTTGGTTCCAACAGTGACCCATATCTGCCTCCCTTTGGAATACATATTTACCTGCAGCGGAAACCATTCACCTTTTTTTATGGGAACCTCAGCCTGCAGTTGGTTGTTGAATATAATATCGCACCGTCCGTTCGACTTGAAGTATAATTCCAGATTAGTTCCGTTGATATCGTTCAGCCTGACCAATCCTATGCACCCATCCTCCACCAGCATCTGCAAACTTATATATAGAATGGACTGATATAAATGGTTCAGCGGCAGCCTTGCGTCCGAGGAATTCATCAGTTTCAGCGATTGTTTTCCTTCAAATCTTCGTGACGGATCTATCCTTCCATCGGATAATCCGCTGGAACCGCCTGCCGGCCTGATCCAGAAGAGAGACTGCTCTGATAAGCTGGTATACGAAGGATAATTTTCGAAATCTTCTTTATAAGGTAGTGTAAGCAGTTGATAAGTACTGAATTTGTATAACCCGCTGAGATATGAAGTGTCGGGTAAAACGGTCCGGACCCGCCAGAAATATTGCTGCCCGGGTGAAATATCAAACTGACAACCGGGTGATGAAACAGTCGCGCTGAGTGAAAGAGAACTCCTCGATGTTCCGGTAAATACTTCATAATAGCCGTTTGTGGGGATCTCGCCGGTTGACCAGGCCAGATTCACTGTTTCACCCGTGGTGCTGGTATTTCTGGCCGGCTGCGGGTTTCCGGGAGCATACGCCTGCGGTAGGTCTGTCAGCAGGGTGTCGATTATGGTGTGCAAAAACGGAGCGAACTCTTGAGCCGACTCAATCGATAAAGGATTTCCGCTAAGATCAAGATACTTGATCCCATTGCTGTTTGCATGGTCGAAAAGCGGATAAAGGTCAGTCAGCCGGTTGTATGACAGGTCGATATGCTTCAACGACGGATTGGCGGTCAGGTCATTCAAAAGGTTTATCCGGTTATTTGAAAAATTCAGGTACTCAAGGGACTGGAGACTGCCAAGCCAGAATTCCTGAATGCTGTTACCTGCAATATTCAGATTGGTTAGTGCAGGGGTATAGTCTTTTAAAAACTTGATGGTCCGGATATTGTTTCCATTGAGTTTGAGATTTTGGAGGACAGTCATTGGAACTGCAATTGACAGGCTGTCGATTTGGTTGTTCTCAAGATTAAGTTCCTTTATTTTTTTGAAATTCAGGCCGGTAATAAATTTAGTTATCTGGTTGTTGCCGATATTCAGGTATTCTATGTTGGGTAAGTACTCCATAAAGAATAAATCATTGACCTGATTATGGCTGACATCAAGGTGATGTAACTCTGGAAGTCTGTCATTCAACCGGAATCTGGTCAAAAGGTTACGGGAAAGATCCAGGTATTTCAGGCCGGTTAAACTTTGAGCAAAGGCGGCTGTTGGAATGCTGCATCCGCTGATAGCCAGGTCTGTCAATGTGCTGAGGGTGCCGAATATTTGTGTGTCAGCCACTTCCATGTCCTGAACCTTTAGATTCAGCAGGCCGGGCAGTTCACTCAGAAAACTCAGATTGCCTGCAGGGCTGCTGATCAGATCGAGATGGATTAATCTGTCATTATGACCCAGAAGATCTGGATTGATGATCTTTATGTTTTTTAATTCAAGCCATTTTAACCTCTGAAGGAGGGATATCGGCCCAACGTCAAGATTGACCGGTTCGTCGGCCTGAATTGAAAGTAACTGAATGTTATGGCAATGTTCTAATCCTGTAAGAGAACCCGGGTGCTGCCGGATCTCCAGCTTTTTGATTTTTAACAGCTGGTTGATGGTTGGTGATTCATATGTATGCGTTACATTTTCACGAATCAGTTCTTCCTGGATAGCCTGTTTTAAAGCGTCATCCGGAATATTTACATGATCCCCCTCAATGGGGAACTGAATGGGTCCGATGCTTACTGATTCACCCTGTGGATAAACTGCCGACACCATCAGTTCATGATCCCCCGGCGGAAAATAGAGGGTGTTGAAGGTGGTGCTGCCGTTTTCATAAAAAGTGGTATCGTTGATATAGATTCTGTAAAATGATGGATCAGTCGTGGTCAAATGGTTTTTCTCCCATTTCAGAAGATGCTGTCCATTAACGGTATCCATCGTAAGATTGGCAGGCGGCAGATTGTTTGAGTAAGGCCGCAGATTGAAAATGGCTTCACTGATGTTTAATGCAGGAATCAGATTAAGAGGATAAAAACCATCGCCATAGCCATACCATCCGAGGTTAAAATGAAACATTCCATCTTCATCGATACCGTCGCAAATAAAAGAATGCCCTGATCCTGAAACATAAATCGGTTGAAAATCTTCAATGTTCCGGGTGAAATTTCGTAACCAGACATCCAGTACAGTGGTGCTTCGTATCATCCGGATCGCATCAAAATATTTCAGCTTTTTGAAACTTTCGTATACATTGAAATTAGAGGTCGTTGAACCAGACGGACCGTAATCCATCTTGGTGATCACCCCCAATCCGTAAAGTAATTTGGAAATTTCAGGATCGATGGTGATCGGCTGATTTTCCATGATGTTCCAGTCATAGTTGCCGATAGTCGCTGTCATCGTCCCATACTTATAATCCGTGTTTGTGGCAGTGATCAGGAAATCATTTGATTTCCCGAAATACCGCAGTATCTGTCCCATGGCCACCGCGGCACAGCCTGCAAAAACATGATTATCAGGGCCATTTTCATCCTCCGGACAGTAGTAGTTGAAATAACCTTCCTGGCTCCAACGGGTACGGATCATCGGACCTATCGATTTGTAATTGGATTTCAGATGATTGGCCTTGATCTCCGGGCCGGACATGCTCGAAAGAGATTCCACGAAGGTCAAAGCCGGAGCGGGAATCTTTTTGTCATGCGTAAAACGGTTGCCCGTTGAATATCCCACAATCAGGCAGCTGTCGGCCTCTTTTACGAGCACAAAGCAATCGGGATTCCGGCTCTCAAAGATCCAGATGTTTCCCTGTCGCGTTGGTGCATCAAACAAAAAAACCGAACTGCGATTCTCATTAATCAGTTTATCCGACAGGAATTGCATCGCAATTCTTTGGGGACCTGATTGCCCGTTTGCCAGGTAAAAGCACAGGGCGGAAAGACAAAGGACCATGAAAACCCGTGATCTGAGCATGGTCGATGTTTTAAATTACATCACCAAGTTAACAAAAATTCAGCTTATAGAGATCCATCGCCGCTGACAGAAAATTTTTCCAGATCCCAGTTCTCTTTCGATATCCAGCCGAACAGATAGTGCCAGTTCTGCAATTTTGCTATACCCAGATGGGGAATAAACCATCGCGTATCCGTTTGATAATCATTGAATGCAAATAGCCGGCGTTGCACGCGGAAGGCATCTGTGTATTGCCTGTAATTGATTGTCAGGGTGTCTTGCGAAAGTACAAAAGTGGAATCCCTGACCATGAAAGGATGGGTCCACCTAACCCCTTTGTACAGCGGGATAAGCATGACTTCAACCGGAAAGCCCTCCAGATATCGGTAAAATTGAACTGAATCTGCCGTGGATCTTACGAACAGAGTATCGTAAATGTTCGATTTGCTGAATACCCACATGCGGTAGGATTTCCCGTCTTTCTGCACTGAATCAAGAACAATGTCAACTCTGAGAGTAGTTTTCTCCATGGCCAGACTGTCAAAACGATTGTATATCCACCAGTTCCCAACCTGATTAGGAAAATACTCGTCTGACAAGTTGCTGCAGTCATTCTCTTTAACACATCCAGGCAACACCAGGATCAGAATCAGGATTAATTTTAGCAAACCACCAACTTTTTTCTTTTCCATTTTTCTTTCCTTTCCTCCTTTATTTGCGCCTTGCGCCTTGAGCCATGTGCCTTCAATTTATCTCTTCTTTCCTGCTTTTCAGCCGTAAAGCAAGAATGAATGTAAGAGCCATCAGCAGCGAGATAAGATACAGTGCTTTTCGATAACCCGCGGCCGGAATAAGTTCCTGGGCAGCGATTGCAGTGATGGCGGCACTTCCAACGATTTGCCCGATGCTGATAAAAATGGTGAGCACCCCTTGTGTGATAGCCCGCTCATGAACTCCAACTTCGTTGAGCATGATATACCGGAGTCCGGATCCGGCTAAAACAGACAGTCCCAATCCAATTAATACCCCTGATGCATAAAATATTATTTTGGAATCCCCGGATAATCCGATCATCAAAAGTCCGCAGGCTGATAAAGTGAGGCCGATAAGAATGACGAGCCTCGAACCGGCTTTGTCGAGAAGCCTGCCGAATATCGGCGATCCGATAGCTGTGGCTAAAACAAATGGCAGAAGCATGAAACTGGCGGTTGATGGTTTTACTCCGAAAGTAAGAACTGCCAGATTGGGTATGAAAACAAAAGCCGATTGAAACAGGCCCGTTATCATGGCAATGAATCCAACGATCCGTATCTGCCTTGATTTAAATAGCCTCGGATTGATGACCGGAAAGGAAATGTTTTTTTCAAGGAAAAAGAGTGCAATAAGAAATATCAGCGAGGCACTCATGAATGGCCATACTTTTACGGCGAGAAGTCCGCTTAATCCTGCTGCCTTGTCATAACTGTTTACTCCAAAAGTAAGGGTGCCCAGGAACAGGCCAAGGAGGACTATGCCTTTCCAGTCTATCTGGTTTGCCGTTTCAACGCGGTCGGAGCTTAGCAGCCTCGAGCTGAAGTAGATCAATACAATCACTATCGGGATGTTGATCAGGAAAAGGATGTGCCACTCAAAGAAGTTCAGCAGCGTTCCTGCCAGGATCGGTCCGATAATAAAAGCGATACCCCATACGGCACCGATCATGCCCAGCACCCTCCCACGTTTTTCGGGAGGAAACTGATCCCCGACAACAGCCGATGCCACCGGAAATATCCCGCTCGCACCAAAACCCTGGATTGCCCGTCCCAGTAATAGTATGTCCAGTGAATTTGCCAATGAAACCACCAGCGACCCAAGCCCGAAAATGGAAAGGGTGATCATGTAAATGCTACGGCGGCCATATAAGTCGGAGAGCTTGGCAAACAGACTGATGCCTACAAGATTAAATAGAACATAAATGCTGAATATCCAGGAAAGTTCCTTTTGCGCAACTTTCAGTGCTACACTAATAGAAGGTATGGCGGGACCAACGATGGAAATATCCAGCGCTCCCATCAACACGCCAAAAAATAGCAGCGCAAGAATCTTGTTGTTTTTCATATATGTTTTTGATCACAAACAAACATCGGCAGAAAGTGTTGAAAGTTACGCAAAGATAAATCAGGAGGGCATTTACTTGGTAACTTTACCCCAATTGATTCTTTGTGGTTTTTATCTGCCCGATACTATTTCCGGCTGCATGCGTTCTCTCGATGAAAATCAGAAAGTTACCAGGGCTTATGATGCTGCCTGCACCCCTGAGTTTTACGTGTTTGACAGTGATCTGACCCTGGGAGGAAAACCATGGGAAGGGATTCAAAAGCCGGGACTGGGATGTGGAATTAAATGGAAGTAGCAGACTAATACGCTTTTATGCGATCGGCCTTGATTTTCAGGCTGAAAGGAACCCTTTTGCCCCACACATCCGCTCGCATCCCCGGTTTCAGGCTGTCGTAAGAGCAACCAATAAAATGGGTCGTTTCCGTTAAAATAACAGATTGTCTGTATCCTTCCGATCTGATCTCCATCTCTCTTTCGGCCACTAACCTGATCTCCCCCTGAAGCAGCGGAAGTTCGCCGGGGTAATATTCATGGTCAGTAGGTTTATGCAGTTTGTACAAAACAAATGATGCATTGGTGCACACTGCTTCAGCGGTTTCCGGAACCGGAAATTCAGCAAATTGTCCGGCTCCCTGCTGACCCGGAAAATTGTTGCCTGCCACCTGCCGCAACAGATAGATATTCGGATATTTATCCCAGTCTGCCGGCTTCAGGCAATACTCCTTGCCGGTGCGGCACTTTAAAACCCATCCCACCCACCATTCCAGACCGTGCCGCGCAATGATCAGTTCGTCCGGGCCAATATTAATTTCCGTTTTGATCATTTTTAAATCAGCAAACGATTCAGAACTGATAGCCGTGCTGCGTGTGCCGGTAAATCCTGTTAACGCCGAAAAACCGGTAATGACAAAAAATACTGAGGAGTGAATGGACCTGTGCGATCTGATTTTAAAAGATTTAAAAACAAAAACTGAAGCAAATGCGATCGGGAGAAAGGCCATCAGATAATACCTGAGCGCCCACTCGATTCCAAGAAGCGGCGAAGAGAGGAGAAGGCTCAGGATGAGAAGGCTCAAAGCACAGGTAAAGTCTGAAGTGCTAAGGCGGGAGCGGTTCAAAAGTATAAGGCTTAAACCAGTTACTGATAATATATTGATCAGTAAGAAATTATGGAAAAGGAATCCGAAATAGGGCTGCTGTCCACTCAATAGGATCAGGAGATAGGGAGATTCAAAAAGTCTTAATGGATTCAGGTAAAAAGATATCACCC
>CAILAQ010000372.1 GCA_903832165.1 uncultured Bacteroidota bacterium
CTTAAATCATGTATTCCTGACTGCCGGAGCCGGATACAATCTTTTCCAGGTGAAAGCCGACGGACATGCTACAAGTTCCTTGAAATTTGGTGATATTCAAATCCCTCCTGAAAGTATCGGAACTTTTAATTTTCTTGTTGATCCTTCGATGAAGATCTCTCCCTATCTCGGTCTCGGATTCGGAAGAACCCTCGGATTGAAGAAGAAACTGGGATTCGCTTTTGAATTGGGTGGATTCTATATGGGATCACCTGCCATTAGTATCATTACCGACGGACTGCTGGCTCCAACCTCGAACCCTGATCAGGGTCAGGCAGCAAGATTAGAAAAGCAGATCAGTCAATATAATATCTATCCGGTGATGAAAATCTCGCTGTCCTATAAAATTCTGACACTTAAATAATCCTTTTAATCGTTAAATATTAAACAAAATGAAAAACAAAATATATAACCGGATCTTAGCATTCACAGGAGCTATGATCCTGTTGAGCTGCTTTTCGGGATGTAAAGATATGTTTGTTGATCCACTGAAAGATAAAAACACCGGCGGAACCGTAACCCTCCTTCTTATCGACCGGAACTTTATCAAGACAAAATTCTATGTGAAGGTGGTTGATTATGCTTCAGGGGCTGACGTAACTTCCGAACCTGTTAAAGTATATTTTTTAGGCGCAGATTCTGCTCATTTAATATCCTTTGCCGGTGAGAAGAAATCGGTGTATACCACGAGCTCGGCCTTCATTGAAGTTGGTTATGATCCAAGTATCGAGGTCAGTAAAACAAACCCGGTAGAATTTACGGTTATTGCGGCTAGTGAGCATTATATTTCAACACCCGTTTTTAATACTTACACCAGCGAAGGGGTAAAAAACATAACCATTAAGATGGTTCACAAGGGTGGCAGTGGTCCCGGTTTAAAAGCTGCTTTTGATGAACCTTATGACTTGAAGTACAATGGTATCCTGGCATCTCCGGGGCTTAAGTATCAGATTTCTTACAGATCGGATCCGACCGGTACGAATTTTCAGTATTTAAATCTGTATGAATCACTGGCCGCCGGAAGGGCTTCCTGCAGCAATCTTAAGGATCCGGTAATGTATTCCGATTACGGAGTTTTTTATTTCAATGATAAGAACCCCACCGGCTTAATTTTTCTTTTGCCTCCTAGTCCACCTTCAAAGGATGTTGCCTTGCCTGTTTCCACTAATGTTTACTCATCCATTAAAAGGACAGGCCAGATCTTGTGCAACTCCGCTATGAATATACATGTTGATGGTCCTGAAGGCGGTAGCGGAACCTTTAATTACCGTATTGATTTTTCTGACGGTGCTTTCACGGAAGGCAGTATTACCTGCGAGTTTCCATGTGATAGGAAGATAGAACAAATTTATTACCCTGTTGATGATGAGAGTGTTTCTGTTACTCTGCTCGGCGATGCCCAGTATAATATGTCGGATGCCGTTGGGCTCACCACCCCTTGCGGCGAAACTGCCAGCTTTACTGCAACTCCGAAAAGCAACCTTAAAACTTATAAATTCATTACGCTGTATACCTGTCCGGATAATCCGGTAGGGATTGCACTGAGTATCCGCGGTCAGTTTCATAAGTCTGGAACTTCAGATACATGGACCGATTTCTCTTTCATCGGAGGAATTTGCGAATTGCGACTGGAGCCGGGTTTGGATTATGATATGAGGGTTAACATAGATGGCGAATACCATGCCTTTACTTTGCCAACCGATCCGACCCGCATTGCGGCCGTGCTGAGGGAGGGCCAAAGCATCGATTATACAATTAAATCACTTGATATAACAACCACTGCACTTATGATTACTGTAAATGCTATCGTTCAGTTCAGTTCAGGGGTTTGTGATATGATCAAATAGACCGGTTTTTTCTTTACCGATTAAAGCTGCTCCCGGCCTTCCATAGAGAAGGGCCGGGAGCTTTTTTTTGAAAAGTTTTTGACGAAGAGTCATTTATTGCGGCTGAAAATGATCCAAAGTTGAAACTCTCCAGAATATTTATGTTTAATTTTATATCGCCTTATTAATTTGTAATCAGCTTTTTATAATCAGGCAGCCTGTTTTAACAATAAGATTTATCAAAATGAACAACAAGTTAATTACCCGGACTATGTCGCTTACCGGAGCGATAATCATCCTGGGCTGCCTGGCCGGATGCAAGGACCTGTTTGTAAATCCACTGAAGGATAAGGATACCGGTGAATCGGTCACGATGCTGATCATCGACCGGAATTTTATCAAAACCAAATTCTATGTACACCTGGTTGATATTGATACCGGCGAAGACGTGACTTCAGAACCGATCCTTATTGGTTTTTTCGGACCCGATTCAGTGAATCTGGTTTCCTTTACCGGCGAGAAAAAGGCCTATTATACCACCAGCTCAGCGTTCATTGACGTGGGTTATGATCCGAATGTTGCGATCAGTCCGGAGGATCCGGCTGAATTCTGGGTGGTTGCTATGAGCAATAACTATACTTCAGTGCCACAGGAATGCAGATATACTACAGAAGGAACAAAAGATCTGGTAATTCAGCTTATAAAAACC
>CAILAQ010000373.1 GCA_903832165.1 uncultured Bacteroidota bacterium
ACATGCCCCTCCATGTCGATCAGGTAGGTTGTGCCGCCCGACCCGAAAAGGGTATAGCCGTTGTATGCCTTTGATGAATCCCAAAAACGGGTTTCCGTTGGGATATAAAAGCATTCCTGTGCATAAGATAAAACTGCAGCAACCAAAATTGCTGAAATCAGAAGAATCCTTTTCATAATTCTAATCGATTTATTTAATTAAAACCATTCTGTTTATCAGTAGTTGATCATCAGCCTGAAGTCGGCAGGAATATATCCCCGGAGGGTATTTTCCTGCATTCCACTGATAGAGATGGGGACCATCGTTTAGCTGCCGGTTTACGATCGTGGCAACCAGTTGACCCAAAGAATCATAAATTGTCAGGGAGACATTCTCTGATTTTCCGAGATTAAACTGTATGGTGGTGGCTGATTGAAATGGGTTGGGATAATTTTTTAACAAGGAAAGTCCGGACGGGAAATTTTCGCCAATATCGATTCCGGTCGAGGTGCCGGAATATTTTCTGGCTACCCGGAATCCGACATGATACCACGGATGATTGGGATCCTGAGGGCCCCGGTAATAAGATGGGTTGCGGTTTGACACCCTGGAATGCCCGTCGTTTACTGAGGTGGTGGAATAACCATTGTACCAGTTGCCACCACGCATTCCACGATAGGCTTTGCCATCGGGCATGATGAATCCTGAAGCCGGTCCGGTGGGATTATTCTTCGGACTGATGGAATAATAATTCTGGCCATACCAGTCGTTTATCAGTTCCCATACATTACCGGCCATATCAAACAGACCAAAAGAATTTGCTCCGTTTGAGGTCTGGTAACTCGTGGCACTGCCTGGCCAGTTGAATTCCGTTTTCAGTTGCAGTGTTCCGTCATAAAACCCTGCAGGTGTTGTTTGCGGCCAGGAGGTCTCACCCGCACTCTCATACGGATCGCCCGAGCCTGGCCAGTTTGCCTTGGTAATATCCTGGTCATTGCCCCAGGGATAATTATAATAGGGGCTCTTCTGTCCACCCCTTCCGGCATATTCCCACTCTGCCTCGGTAGGAAGGCGATAGCCGTTTTTGGTAAAATCGCATACCCAGGTTTTCAGGTCATAACAGGTATTGAGTCCGTTCTGTTCACTGAGCCAGTTGCAAAAGGCGGCAGCTCCGAACCACATGACGCCTACTACCGGGTGATTTCCACGGAAATCAGCCATGGAAAATACCTTTCCGTCATAACCGATGCTGTAATAAGATGCTGATTGATGAGTATATCCATAAATATCAGTGCCACCCACCGGGTAAATGGTATTATTTTTTACCTCGATCTGCCCTTTCAGCAGGGACGAATTCAGAAAGGCAAGAAACTGGTTATTGGTGGTTTCCGTTTTGGCGATTTGGAACGAGTCGACCTGCACCAGGTGGAGTGGCAGCTCATCGCTGGGGTGACTGGGATCGACAAATCCAAAGTGATCGCCCATTTCATATTCCCCTCCGGGGATGAGCGCCTCGGTCAGGTTCAGACTGGCATTATCGAGTCCACCTCTGACCAGCAGAACATTTTGCTGGGAAAATAATTCCGAAAAAGAAAGACAAATAAATAGGGTGGTCAGTAAGCTGGTTCTTATACAGGACATAATAAGGTGATTGTGTCATTTATCCTGTTTGACGACTGTTGGCAGGATTTCTGGCACAAAATCGAAAGAATTTCAAAAGCCGGTAGCTGCCTATGATTTTTCATGATGCTTATGAGATTTCTTCTCGTGCCGGGAGTCCTCTTTGTCATCACGGTAAAAAGCCCTTACCCTGGCGGTATCCTTCATAAAATTTACTTTATCGATGCTTAACCTGTAAACATTCAATCCGGTCCGTTTCTTAATGTCCTCCATTAATTCATCACGTCGTGCGGGATGTATCAATTCGATTTTTTCATAACTGATATCCATAAATCCTTCCTTTTTCTGCATCCAGACCCGCTCAAGGTACCAGGTAATCAGGATAATAATTGTATTGGCAAAGAGAAGTTCGGCCCAGCTGACTGTTTTGTCGGACAGTGAATTGATAACGGCTGTGCCAACCATAAGGAACAGGTAAGTCATCTCCTTGATTGGTATGGTATCGGTCCGGTACCTCAGTATTCCGAAAATGGCAAAAAGGCCGAGTGCAAACCCCATCTGGACAGAAACTTTTCCAAGTAAAAAGCACAGCAGAAAGACTATAGTGCTGAAGATCATGAAAATGAAGAAGTAATCTTTTCTTTTGGAATGTGGA
>CAILAQ010000374.1 GCA_903832165.1 uncultured Bacteroidota bacterium
CAAAGCGAACGCAGGCTGAACGGGGATACTCGTTGCACACAGTGGAAAAGGGAGAAACCATGTACAGCATTTCACAAATATATGGCATAAAAATCGACTGGCTGTATAAGCGTAACGGAATGAAAATCGGATCACAGCCAAAGGTTGGGCAGGAAATATGGTTAAGGGGAATGAAGCCTAGCCGGCACTGAGTATCTGTTCGCGAAAACCACGCAGAAATTCTGCGATTACCATAATTTTTTTACCAGCCTGCTGGAGTCTCTTTATCCTCAGGGATCCTGACCCGGTTTGAATCCATAACTTATTCGGCTTTTCAAACAGAACCTCACCCGGATAACCCCACTGAGCGGTGGGATCGATTTCTGTTTCAATGATCTTTATTCCGAAACTGTACCCGGTATCGGTTAGAAATTGTGTCCATGCCCCTGGTGCGGGTGACAGGCCCCTTACCTGGTTATGTATTTTACCGGCAGGATCGGTCCAGTTGATGTGCCCGTCCTCGCGGCTGAGTTTAGGCGCTTTCTGCAGCAGCATTCCCGGTTCAATAATGTCATCCTGCGGAATGGAACGGATAGTTTCTTCGCTGATTTCCTTCACGGTCTGAAGAAGCAGCTCTGCGCCGGTTTTCATAAGCTGGTCGTGCAGCTCGCCGGCCAGGGTGTTTTCAGTTAAACTTACCTTAGCCTGTTTTAGAATATTCCCGGTATCGATCTCTTTTTCAATAAAGAAGGTAGTAACACCGGTTTCAATGTCACCATTGATCAGAACACGGTTTATCGGGGCAGCTCCCCTGTATTGCGGCAGCAGGGAGGCGTGAAGGTTAACGGTTCCCATTTTTGGCATGGCCCATACCACTTCAGGAAGCATCCGGAAGGCAACCACAACAAAAAGTTCGCCGTTCAGGGCCTGAAGATCCTCCAGGAAATAATCTTCTTTAAGGCTGTCCGGCTGGAGAACTATCAGGTTTTTATCCTCTGCCCAACGTTTAACCGGCGACAAGGTAAGCTGCAATCCCCTGCCGGCAGGCTTATCAGGTGTGGTTACGACTCCTGCTATCGGATATCCGGCCTGGAACAGCGCTTCCAGCGAAGGAACCGCAAATTCGGGCGTTCCCATAAAGACAATACGGGGAAGATTTATACTCATTTTAAGGGTCAGGTCAGTTCAGGATCTGGATAATCCAGATGCAAATGTAGAAAATGCCCCATTTTATCACGCTTTGTTTGCAGATAAAATGCATTATGCTGATTAGGGGAGATTTCAAGTGCAATATTTTCAATGATTTGGATGCCATATCCTTCCAACCCTGCACGCTTTTTAGGATTATTGGTGATGAGCCTGATTTTTTTCAGTCCGAGATCTCTCAGGATTTGTGCGCCAACGCCATAGTCACGCTCATCTTCATCAAAACCAAGGTTGATGTTGGCCTCAACAGTGTCCTGTCCTTCCTCTTGCAACTTGTAAGCTGCCATCTTGTTGAACAGGCCGATTCCCCGGCCTTCCTGATTCATATAAATGACGGCACCTTTTCCTTCCTGATCGATCATTTCCATAGCCTTATGCAGCTGCGGACCGCAATCGCAACGGTAGGAGCCGAAAATATCGCCGGTTACACAGGACGAATGAACCCTTACCAATACCGGCTCATCATCGTCCCATGTGCCTTTTACCAGAGCGATATGCTCCTGGCCATTTGATTTCTGACGATAAGGTATCAGGTCAAAATCACCGTGATCAGTAGGAAGATTAACCTTTACCCCACGGTCGATAAGGCTCTCCTGTTTAAGCCGATAAGCGATCAGGTCCTTGATCGTTATTATTTTCAGCTGAAACTCCCGGGCAATCTGCATAAGCTCAGGGAGGCGGGCCATGGTTCCGTCATCGTTCATGATCTCCACCAGAACACCGCCGGGCCTTAATCCTGCC
>CAILAQ010000375.1 GCA_903832165.1 uncultured Bacteroidota bacterium
ACCACGGCTTCTGTATGTCCGGCGCGACGAATAACCCCGTTTCCACGGCTGATCAACGGGAATATATGTCCCGGACGTCCGAAATCCTCAGGCTTGGATCGTGGATCAACCAATGCCTGAACAGTCTTCGACCGGTCCTGCGCAGAGATTCCTGAAGTACACCCCTGACCAAGCAGGTCGACCGAAACAGTAAAAGCGGTTTCATGAAACGAAGTATTCTTGCCAACCATCGGCGGAAGATCAAGCTCCTGGCATCGCTCCCTGGGCAGTGGAGCGCAAATGAGCCCACGGCCAAAACGTGCCATGAAATTAATGGTTCTGGGGGTGGCTAATTGCGCGGATGCTATAAAATCACCTTCATTCTCGCGGTCTTCATCATCCACCACTATAATTATCTCGCCTTTTCTGATAGCCTCAATGGCATCCTCTATACTATCAAGGCCCTTATTGATGACGTTTGGTCGGTTGCCAGACATTCGTTTTTACCCCTTTCAGATATCGCGCCATTCCTATAATTAATGCCAGGTTCATTCCCAAAAAATGAGTGACGAACCTCAAAGATCGAAAGTGCAAATTTAGCTTTTTTAGCAAATAATCCGCAGCAGGAATCAGTAGAAACGCGAGATAGACGATTAAGAAAGACGGATAGATGAAGAAGACAGAAGACGGAGAGACGGAAGACAGGAAGATGAGAGAGAGGAAAGAGAGAATGAGGAAGAGGGGACCGAGCCAGCGAAGTACTTTGTGGCTGAGGAAGCAAAATGCCAGAGCCGGTCGGGCAGGGGATAGGAGTTTTATAAAACGCCTGAGATTTTGGAAGTTGCCTGTTGCTATCCTGATTTTTCGTCTGAACTCAATGGATAAATCATTGGACACATCTTCATAAACCCGGGCTTCCGGATTGTTGACCGCTTTGTAGCCGGACTCCAGGATTTTCATATTCAAAAAGAAATCATCGACGAGAAAATTAGCGGGAATGGGTTCAAATAAATTCCGGCGGACGGCAAAACAACCTCCGAAAGGACCCATCATTACTCCCCAAAGCTGACTTTCCAGATGCTTGATCCGAACCTCTCGTGAAATATAAGCCTTCTCCTGAAAGGATATTCCTTCCTTTTTCATGCCCAGATTAACCATTTGCGTATCGACCAGCCCTATTCTCGGATCAGAAAAGGGCATCGTTATCCGGGACAGCGTGTGCTCGTCGAAAATTACATTGGCATCTGTCAGGATGAGAATATCGCCGGAGGCTTCCTTCGCCAGCTTATTGATTACGTCGGGTTTTCCATGCCTTGTGTTAAATCGGAAAAACCGGATGGAAGGGAATTCCAGGGTCAGATTTTCAATGATTTCAGGGGTATGATCGGAGGAGCTGTCGGATCCGATGATGAGTTCGAAATGTGAGGCGGGGTAGCGGGTGTTAAAGACCGAACGGATTTTCTCTTCAATAACATCTTCTTCATTGTAAGCCGAAAGAAGTATGCTGATTTTCGCTGGAGTCGCAGGTTCAGTGATGGTAACAGGTGGGTTTTTCCGAAATCTGGCGGCAATCTGCAGGATCAGCGGAAACAGCACATAGCTGTGCAATATAGCGAGGACACATGCCCAGAATAATATGTTAAATGCGATGATCAATGGTCGATAAAAAATCAGTGAATTGTTTTATCAGTACTTGGTTGTCGAAGTTATCCAGAATGAATTTCCGGGCATTTATCCCGATTTCCGTACATCTCTCAGGGTTTCGGGCGAGAGCGATAATGTGATTGGCAAAATCTTTGGGTTGGTCAGTTATAAAGGCTTGTTTACCGGGAGTAATCGGAATGCCCTCTGCACCAATCGTTGTGGTCACTGTTGCTCTGCCTGCTGAAAGGTAATCGAGCAGTTTAATGCGCATGCCGCTTCCCGAGAATAACGGAACGATAAATATTTGATGGGCTTTGATAAAATCCGCAGCATGTTCGATTTCCCCATGGAATATCACTCCCGGTGCAGAAATCTGAGCTCCGAACCTTTCCGGTGCATTACGCCCGGCCAGGTGAAATTCAATCTCCGGAATACTGTTTCTGACAATCGGCCATACCTCGCGGATGAACCAACGGATCCCATCCTGATTTGGCAGCCAGTCCAGGGCCCCCAGATGTGCCACCGAAACACCGGTTGCCGGCAACAGATCCTGTTTCTGCTCCTGAAGATCCATCCCGGCAGGCAACACATGACAAGGTTTGGTGTTGCCAAATTTCCCGAAATGATCAGCATCTCTTTTCGTAATCGGCACAAGTGCATCGTAACAATTAATCAAGGACAGTTCGTACCTCCGAATCCGCTTTGCCAGAATGGTCAGATAGAATCGCTTTAATCCGACTGACGATTTTGCAGAGCGGGCCCATATTTCGTGCTCAATATTGTGAGCCCTCAAAACTACAGGAGTATTGGAGCAATCGCGAATCGTACCGAGATACAAACCGGTATAAATCTGATCCAGTATGATGAAATCGAAATTATTTTCGGCCAGGAGTATCCTCAATCGGGCTCTGTAATCCTCCGAAATAAAGCGAATTGCGTTATAAGGCAATCTTGAAAAAAACAAATTTACCAATGCATGTTGCCATCTGATGCGGGTATCAACAGGAATGACATCCACTCTGAGCCCGGAGTCCTGAAAAGAAGGAACCTGATCACCTTCCGCAAAATGCTTGGAGGTGTTCATGGCAAGCACAATCACCTGATGACCAGCTTTAGTAAGCTCCCTGGCCAGGGTGAGGCTCGCGATCGCGCCGCCGTCACGCGGAGGGTAAGGAACCTTATTGGTAAGCTGGAGGATTTTCATTGCTGGCTAAGCCGTTTTTCCGTCCAAATCTAAAGAATTTGCGGAAGAATAGAATGTAGGTATCTCCCGACATGATGGCTGAGTCGCGGGTTGATTTGATCGTGAGATAGATTCCTATTGCCAGAAGGATAAAAGTAGAACCCCACATTCCAAGCCAGACCGGCATAATTCCGGCGCGGGCATACTTTTCCCCGGCCAGCGAAATGATATGGTAGAAAATGAATATCATAGTGGAAACAACCACCGGAGTCCCCAATCCGCCCTTTCGGATAATGGCACCGAGCGGAGCGCCAATCAGGAAAAAGAGCAGGCAGGCAATGGACAGCGTGAGTTTGCGATGCCACTCTATCTGATACCGGTTCATCCAGGCCTGATCACTGTTAAATACTTCACCGGCTGTTTTTATCATGGTTTGGGTGGTTCGTGCAAGTCCCAGTGCCACATCGATAACTTTCGCCTTTTCCGGCACGGGCAATGAATCGAATATGCTTTGCGGGTTGATTCGAATGATCGCCAATTGTTTCTGATGATCGTTAAGCGGAGTGATGGTGTCTTTTTTGTCAGTCATTTTAAAATACTGATTGCGAAGTATTTCGTCTGTCACCCTGTTTCTTTTTTTATAAACACCGGGCATATAATCCGCAACATACTTCGTAATCTCGGCCATGTTTTTCCGCTTGTAATTATCTTTAAACAGGTCCTCTTTTGTACGGTTCAGCTCACCGGAAGGGATTTTGAAAAGAAATTGCTGCATTCCGAACTGATCGCGCCGGAAGGGCTTGGTTTTCTTCAGGCGCAGATTTTCATCGAGCTGTTCAGCATAACCATAGCCGTTGTAGAGTGTCAGCATAATGTTAAGCTTATCAACGGTTTGAACAAGATATCCGGAATCTGCCAGTGTTACCGAAACGTTTCCCTGCTTAGCCGTATGGTCATAAATCATGAGGTCGTAAAGCATCCGGCTGGTCTTCGACCTCCGGCCGATTTTCATACTGTATCCTTCCAGTCCATTATAAAACTGCCCTTCCTTGATGTCAAATTCCGGTCGCGCATTCCGGATATCAAGCAGGAGGGTATAGAATTTCATATTTGTTTTCGGAATGGTATAATTGGAGAACAGGAAAGCAGTAATAACGATGACTACTGCCAGATAGAAAAGGGGAGCCATGATTCGGGTGAGTGATATTCCGGACGACTTGAGGGCATTAAGTTCGGAGTGTTCCCCCAGATTGCCGAAAGTCATGATCGAAGCGAGCAGAATTCCAAGGATCAGTGCCAGAGGTATCAGGCTGGCGGATACATAGGCAAGGAGTTCAAGTATTACCGAGGTGGAGAGTCCTTTGCCAACCAGTTCATCGATATATTTCCATACGAACTGAAGGATCAGCACGATCATGGCAAGGCAAACCGTCATTACCAGAGGTCCGATATACGATCGGATCATATAGCGGTGTAGTCTTTTCAAGGGCGGAATATGGATCAGGCAGAACCTAGCTGGCTGAAAAGTTGAGAAATCTGTTTATCCCACAAGCCTTTGGCGTCATCGACGTCATCTTCATCGGCGAAGTCGGTAATGGTCAGTGAAACATCACTGGTTAATGCATCCTGAGAAATCCTGAACTCAAAATAAGCTTTGGGGTCTGTGTCATCCACCCATTTATATCGTACGGCTCTATTCTCCTTGACCAGGACTAATTCGGCCTTTTGGGAAGATTTGTCCCATATGAAAGTTAGTATGGATCCCTCTATGTTAACGTCATCAGCAAACCATTCCGACAGTCCGCCAGGGGTGCTCAATCTGGCAAAAAGAACTTTCGGTGATGCGTTGATCACATATTCAAGTTCGTATTTTAGTTTTCCCGACATTTTCTTCAAATTGTTACAATTTCGGCAATATATGAAATTTTTACCTGCAAAGCAATATTTACCGGTTGGCAGGCTTTTTCGGTTGGGAAAAACTGTTATATTTGCGTCCTTGAAAAATGGCGAGGTAGCTCAGCTGGTTAGAGCGCATGATTCATAATCATGAGGTCGCCGGATCATCCCCGGCTCTCGCTACAAAAAAAACCCCGGAAGCTTACTCCCGGGGTTTTGCATAAATTAAAAATCATCCCATAAATCAATAGCCCGGATTCTGAGTCAGTTTTGCATTGGCATCCAATTCCAGCTGAGGTATCGGACAAAGCCATTTGTCAGCGTTAACAATATAATTTATACGCACCGGGGCACTCATGGTCCCTCCTTCACAGGTGTACTTATATTCCTTCAGATTGGTCATCACTGTGGTGCAAACACCCAGACGGATTAAATCATCCCAGCGCTGGGATTCAAACGCGAGCTCAAGCCTTCTCTCCAGTAATATTTTGTTCCGTAAGTCTTCTTTTGAGGACGATGCAACACTTTTCAGCCCGGCCCGATGACGGATTTCATTCAACGCCACAAGAGCTTCTCCCGTATTACCGATCTCATTCAGCGCTTCTGCCTTTAATGTGATAATGTCGCCGAGCCTTAGCAAATACGGACGATCACCACTGTTCCATCCATCCGGATGCTTGAGCTTGTAATTGAACGGACAAGCTACGGTTTTGTCGAAGCAGGGATTCCAGTTCTCATCCGGCCAGTCGAGATTGTTCCAGAAAACAACGCTTGCATTCATTCTTACCGTATCGCCTTCTGTATTATAGGCTGCTACCAGGTCCTTCGACGGCACACAATATTTCTGCCATCCATCTTCAGGCGCCAGGAATAATTGTACTCCCCAGTTCGAAACATCCCAGTTGCCACC
>CAILAQ010000376.1 GCA_903832165.1 uncultured Bacteroidota bacterium
ACGTTTATGGTAGGAGGCATTGAAGGCGGTGACCAGGGCGGCAATGCCCCTTGATGCAAAAAAAAGAGAAAGTATAAAGCCGAAGGATAGCAGGTCATTTCTTTTACGCATGACAATTTCCTGGATCGAACTTTCGACAGCTGAATATACATTGGTCGGCATCAGGTCTTTTAGTGTGGTCATCAGAACCTGCTGAAAATTCTCAATCGGAATATATGGAATCAGCGTGAAAAGGACAATGATTGCCGGAAACACTGCCAGAAAGAAGTTGTAGGCAATAGCCTGGGCGCGGGTGGATAGTTTGCCGTTCTTTACCCCTTTCATAAAAAAACTCGAAACCTCGTAAAGATTTAACCCTCCGAATCCTGGCAGAAAAGTTTTTTCTGCAACCCTTGCAACCCCGATCCCGGCCTTCTGTATTATCCGAACAGGTCTCATTCAGTAGGTGATATTGCTTTCAGGCTCATGTCAAGGCTAAAAATCTGATGAGTCAGTGCTCCGACAGAAATGAAATCAACACCCGTGAGTGCATAATCCCTGATGTTTTCAGTATTAATACCTCCGGATGCTTCTGTTTCCATTTGTCTGTCAATCAGATTGACTGCTTCTCTGATTTTCTCAGGAGTAAAGTTATCGAGAAGAATCCGGTTTGCTCCACCATGACTAAGAATTTCCCGAACATCATTCAGACTTCGGGCCTCGATCTCAATCTCAAGTTTCAGATTGCTGTTGTTCATGTAACTGACCGTTCTGTTCAAAGCCCGGGTAATTCCTCCGGCATAATCTATATGGTTGTCCTTAATCAGTATCATGTCGTAAAGGCCCATCCGGTGGTTATATCCGCCACCAATCCTCACGGCTTCTTTTTCGAGCACCCTCATGTTAGGAGTGGTTTTTCTGGTGTCCAGAATTTTTGCATTTGTTCCTCTAACCAGGTCTGCATAAATGGCTGTGCGCGTTGCTATACCGCTCATGCGCTGCATAATGTTGAGTACCAGTCTCTCTGTTTGGAGTATGGACTGCTGTTTGCCTGCCACGATGAAGGCTTTGTCGCCCGGCTTTATGCGGGAGCCATCGATGATAGTCACCTCAACAGACATGGCTGGATCAAAAGCCTTAAAAACCCTTCTGGCTACTTCCACTCCGGCAATTACTCCTTCCTGCTTGACCAGCAAAACTGCCCGGCCGATGGCCTCAGAAGGTATGCAGGCTAGTGTGGTATGGTCACCGGAACCGATATCCTCCCGAAGGGCGTCGGCAATGAATTTATCGAGTATATCAGTTGACATTTGATTTGTTTGAATCAAAAATATAAAGAAAGTATAAATTGGCGCGGAAATTGTAAATTGATGATCCTTTATTGACTCTCTGAATGATGAAAAAACCGGCTGAAATCAGCCCGCGTGACCTGCTGATTTCTTTTCGTTTTCTTATTGTTGCTGCCATTATTCTAATGGTTGCACTGCTTATTGACCCTTTGGCTCATCTTAAAGAACCTGTTAAAGTTAATTCCGGCAGGATCGAAAAAGATTTCCATCGTAAAATCAAACATCTTGAGGCAACCGGCAGCGAAATCCTGACGAAGGTTGCCAAATACGGCTGGCCAGGCGTCCTGAATAACGATCCCGGTTTTACCGCCCGCTATTCGAAGGAGAACGATGGTATCGCTCTTTTTATTATTAAACAGGATTCTATGGTATTCTGGTCTGACAACTCTTTGGTTGTTGGGACCAAAGACCTGATACAGATGGTATCGGGCAGGGTTTATACTTTGCCAAATTGTTCTGTATATGCTCGCGTTTACCAGCTTGAAGGGACCAGAATAGTTGGGTTTGTATTCCTTAAGAAATTCTTTCCATATAATAACGAGCTGGTTACCAACGCTTTTCTTGTCGGCAATAATATTCCGGAATCCTACCATATAAGTATTCCTCTTATTCCAGGTGCCATTAGCATAATGGATGATCAGGGGAAATTTGCTTTTTGTATTGTTCAGACCGATGAAGTTGCTTCGAGGGAAACGTTGCATTGGTTAACACTCTTGCTTTATTTTATCGGATTTTCCTTTATTCTTTTGTGCTACAATGACATCATGCGATTTGCCCTTAAAACATGGCCTTCGTCATGGTGGCTTTTAGCTTTGTTTGCTGATTTACTTTTTGTCCGATGGTTTTTATGGCATTTCAGGGTGCCGCATTGTATATTCGCTCTACCCATGTTCGAGGTATTTAATAAACCATTGCTGTTCATGGAGTCCAGGGGTGATATCCTGATTTCTGTAATTCTGATAATCTTTTTCTCAGCGTGGTTCTCCAGATATTTTGAACTCTTCCCTGGTAGAAAAACTATTTCCGGGGAGAAGCGGCAAAAAGTAACTGAATTTTTGATCGCCATTGGTGGTTGGTTCCTGGCATTTTTCTGTTTTCTCGGAACCGATTGGATGATAAGATTTTTGCTTTTTAAAAGGCCGGGTCTGCTCGAGATGCACAGGATACTTACGCTGAACTTTTTAAATATTCTGGATTCAATGTTGATCGTTGGATTGCTGGTTGCATTTATTCTTATTCTTTATCGGCTTATTAACCGGATCAGATCAAGGCTTACACTTATCAGAAGTGCTGCCGGGCTGGCAATTGTACTCATGTTCGGGCTGTTTCTTGAATTTAATTCGGATCAGGATTGGATCAGCCTTACTTTCTTTCTACTCATGTCCATTGTCATTCTCCTGGTGCAAAAGTATCCCAGACCCAGGTTTAATCATGGACTGGTGACCATTATTCTGATTCTCATTTCTGCCTTTATGGTTTATTCCATAAACGAAGTGAACCGGGTGAAGGATAAAGATCAGCATAACATGATTCTTAGTAAATTATCGTCGGAGCACGACCAGATTGCTGAGATGCTTTTAACACAGGTCGACCCTGATATCAAAGCCGACACGGTGCTGAGTGCATTAGTTATCA
>CAILAQ010000377.1 GCA_903832165.1 uncultured Bacteroidota bacterium
GGTAACGTCGAAGCTACCTTTTGATCCGAATACAACCTTAGGATTCCGGACAGTTAAAGAGCTGACATACAAAGGTGCCGGGCTGAATGACCATTGCCATTCCGCACCTTCGGCGAGAACGATGGAGTAGCTTTCAAACTTAACCGTGTCATTACTATTATATATTATATCGTATTTGGTCATTGGCTGAGCAAGCGGCCTTGACTTTACAGCAAGGTCGGTTTCCCAGATTCCCCGACCTCCGGTAGCCATACGAATTTTACCGGTTGCATAAAAAGGCTCCATTTCCATCACCCGAGTCCATATCGGAAGGTCGGTCATAAATTCTGCCCAGGCTCCGGTTGAAGGATCCCAACGGTATGCTCCGGTATCGGTAGCAAGGTAAACGACACCATCGGTACCCCCCTGGAACTGAATATCAAGAGCCCGTTCTCCATCCAGCAAGCTTGAATTCTTTGCCTCCCACGTAGCACCTCCATCCAGCGTTCGATAAACTTTCTTTCCGTTTTGGGCACCTACGCTAATGACCCAGAGTTCATTCTCATTTTCGGGATTGAGGGTAATCTCCAATCGCCAGAGGTCATTAGTCGGGACTGTTTTAGTGGTGGTCCATGTTTTACCGCCGTCGACAGTTTTCTTGATATTGCATGGATCCCAGTAACCGCCTTTAGGCTGATAGACGCAATAGATCACTTTAGGGTTGCTTCGGGAAACTTCGATTTCGAGAACCTGGCCAGTACCGAAATTATAGAGGGATTCAAAATAACCGCCTCCGTTAGTTGATTTCCAGATTTTTCCAGTGTTTCCAAGATACAGGTGACCGGCATACCGCGGGTCCCATTCAATCTCGCTTGAGTAAGATTCGGTATAATTCTCCAGGGGATATTTCCCGAGTTTCTGAAAGTACACCACCGGTTCATCGATTTTTTCCGGAAGAAGTGCAGAGCTGATATCTGAAAAATAGGTTTTACGGTTTTCCATTGGGTTTACGTAACCGGTTGATGATTCCGCACCGCCAAGACGAAGTGTATTCCCTTCTCCATAGCCTTGATAATAACCACTATTGCCATTATGATAACGACCGCCGACAAGAACATCCTCGTTCCAACCCTGGCCGAAACCCCAATAATCAGAGCCTGCCAGGCCGTAATTTCTAGCTTCGTGGGTACGTAGTTCATCAGTTGAGAAACTGAGGCCGCCATCAGTACAAAGGAAGATCTCATTACCGCGAACGTGCATGTCCTGAATATCAGGATGCACCCAGCCGATATCCTGCTGAACGCCATACGAACCGATACGTATCCAGGAGCCTCCACCATTGTCGCTCTTTGAAAAGACCACACTTCCCAGCCATATTTTATCCGGATTAACCTGTGATACTCCGAGGGCAAAATCATAAAATCCCTGTCCGAATCCACTTCCATCGATACCGGAATTTGCAGGATTCGGGTGATTTGTTGAGTACGGACCGCCATCCGGAAGATTCGGATTCATCCAATTTTCGCCGGCGTCCGAACTTTTATAGATACCGATCCAGCCTGCATCGCCAGCTTTGCCCTGACCAATCAGTGCGGCATAGACGAGGTCCGGGGAAATCGGGGTAACACCAATTTTGGCACCCTCATCATTAGCAGCAGTGGGGTTAGAAGGGACAAACCAGCCCTGACTTCTTACCGTGAAAGAGGCTCCCGTATCCGTCGATTTCCAGAATTCGCATTTTTTTGCAGTGGGGCTGTTCTTAGCCAGATATACGATCGCAGGATTCACCGGATGGAATTTTATATCCCAGCATTTCTGGGCAAAGAGTTTTGTCCAGATTAAGCCCCCGTCAATTGAGCGAAAAAGGCCATTGTTAGCTGCGCAGAATACGATATCCGGATTTGTCGGATGGATAAGTAACTGATAGGCATCATCATTGATAAGATATACCTGTGTCCAGTTTTCGCCGCCATTAATGGTTTTATATATCCGTTGGTTTGCCGCAAAGTATACGATGTCCGGATTAGATGGTGAAATCTTAACATCGCTGATAGTACTTACCGGCACTGATGCGGTCACCAATCGCCATGCAAGGCCTTTATTATCCGACTTGAATAAACCGCCGGCCTCTGTTCCTGCAAACAGGATATCGGGCCTGGATTCCGACTGATCGAAGCAGTACACGTTTACCTGCCAGGAAACTTCGAGATTCTGGCTGCCCTCACCGTTTACTGTTTTAAAAGGGCCCAGCTGGCGCCAGGTCCCAGGGGATCCGGATTTCAATTTTGATCGTTGCTCCATCTTTTGCAAAAAGGCTTCTTCCGTTCGAGCGTCAGGCAGTTTTATAAAGCCATCAGCATCCAGAAACCTGGCCACTTGTCTGCGCCAGTGCTTATAATTCTGGGTATGGGTTGTTTTCTCTGCCGGGTGACTATCCATATACTTTTCAAACTCAAAATCAACCTGTCTGACATTCGGGTTTGCTCCGTACATGAGCCGCGCCCACGATGGAGTTGAGTCATCGATTGGGGGAACAGTTTTAAAAAAAGTTTCGCGGTTTTGTGCAGAACCTGTAGAGGTGATCCCGAAGAAAAGAATGATGATGCTGAGAAAATATTTCATAAAATGATTTATTGTTTCAAGTTTTATTGCCTTGTTACTACTTCATAAATTGAACACCAATTCCAGAATAGCACTTAAAGATATGATCCGATTGAATATCAAGCAATAACAATTAAGACTGAAGAAAATTCAGTCTGTTCGCGGTTCAAAAGTATCTTTTTTTGCGGTATCTTTAACTTCTCAAACATCCACTTTACATGTCACTTATGCGTCTTCCTTCATTCAGAACTTTTACTTTAAACCTTACTTGTGCCTTGTGCCTTGTGCCTTGTGCCTCAACGTTGTTTACATCAGATTTAATCGGGCAACAACGGCCCAAGGTAGGTTTGGTTCTTAGCGGAGGGGGTGCAGCCGGGCTGGCTCATATCGGGGCGATCAAGGTATTGGAAGAAGCCGGCATCCAGATTGATTACGTTGCCGGAACGAGTATGGGATCGCTGGTAGGAGGATTATTTGCGATGGGTTATACAGCAGAGGAGATGGAGAAAATTGTAAAGGAGATGGACTGGGAATCTCTGCTGGCGGATGGAATTCCCCGCAGCGACCTGACTTATGAGTATAAGGAGCAGCTCGAAAAATATTTCTATGATTTCCCGATCAACCAGGGTAAACTCCAGCTGCCAACCGGACTGATTGCAGGAACAAATATCACGAATATGCTGGCGGGTTTATCCTGGCCAGCATATAACATCAAGCTTTTCAATCAGTTGCCCAGACCGTTTCTCTGCATTGGCGCCGATATCGCTACCGGGCAGGAAGTTGTACTGAAAAGTGGAACGCTGCATGATGCGCTGCGCGCGAGCATGGCCATACCAACTGTTTTCACGCCTGTGGAGGTGAACGGGACCCTGCTGATTGACGGTGGGTTCATCAACAATTTTCCTGCAGATCACCTGAAAGCTATGGGTGCGGATATAATTATCGGTATAGATGTACAAAGGGAGTTGTACAAAAAGAATGAAATCCATTCCGTCATCAGCATTCTTAAGCAGATCAGCACCTTAACCCGGGAAGACATCAATGCCAAAAACAGGCTGTTATGTGACATTCTTATCCGGCCGAGGACTCCGGGTGCGAGCACCCTGACTTTCGGATTGGCTGATTCGATCATCAGAACCGGTGAGCGATCTGCCCGTGCGCAATGGATTCCGCTGGTCAATCTCGCGAAGAAGCTGAATAGTTATTCAAATGGCCAATCAAAAAAGATCATTCCTCTTCCAAAACCAGATTCATTATATATCAGGGAGATTTCTTTTACCGGGCTTGACAAAACGAATCCTGATTTCGTTCTGTCGGCTATGAACCTGCCTTTTCCGGCCTGGTTAAAGCCGGATGATATTTACAGGGCACTTCAGCGGGCGCTGGGAACCAATGAATTTTCGCGGATCACCTACGAGCTCGACCCGGTAACTGACGGAGTGCATCTGACTATCAGGGCGGAAGAAAAAGACAAAGACCTGATACATGTCGGGCTGCATTTCGATAATCTTTTCAATGCATCCCTGCTTGCCAGGGCCGATTTCCGCAACATTCTGAAGCCGGGAGATCAGTTGGGAATTGATGTCAATCTTGGAGAGAATCTTAGTCTGGCCGGGTCTTATTTTTTCCTGTTCCACAAACGGCTTCAATATGGGCTGCTCGCTGATGCCAGCAGGTTAAAAGCCTATGAATATAAGGATAACAGAAAAATCAGCAGCAATATTTTCGTAGACACTTATCTCGATTTTGTGATGCGCACCACCTGGAGCAATCAATTTTCAGCCACTGCAGGCATACAGGGTGAGGTTGCCTGGGTGACACCTAATATCGGGGATTGGCAGATAAAATCAGACAATTCCCGGATGGTTAATTTCTTTGTACAGCTCAAGAAGGACAATTTCAATAAGATCCCATACCCCACGAGGGGAGATAAGGCAGATCTGGTTATTAAGGAAGTCAACAATTTCACAGATGCCGGAATTAAACCAGCGCTGATATTGGATTTTCGGTACTGGCGGGCTTTTGAGCTCTCCCCGAAATTCAGCATTCAGCCATCGGCCATTGCAACGTTTGCTATGGGTGATTCCATTCCGTATCCCTACCGTTCCTATATTGGAGGGTTAGGCTTTTATCACAATAATGTGGTCCCTTTTGCAGGAATGGATTACATGGAACGCGCATCCAATAATGCGCTGATTATCAGGACCGACCTTCAATACCGATTGCGCACCAATCATTACCTGACTTTAAAACTCAATTTTGGCAAATCCTTCAATAAATTCAGCGAGTTCGATGATACCTCGACAAACCTTGCGGGATTGGGACTGACCTATGGATATGCCAGTCCGGTGGGGCCGGTTGAGATTACGCTGATGAGTTCAACTACAAGCAAAAAACCCATTTTGTTTGTCAATTTAGGGTACTGGATACGATAAATCAGGGGTCTGTTCGAAACATTTAAATAGTTACCTTTAAGGTATCTATTATTCAACATTAATTTAAGAATTATGAAAAGATTTACTCTCTTTTTTGTTTTCATGTGTGCCATGGCTGTCACCTTCGGGCAAGTGTTGCCGACAGCCAAACCAACACCGATCAAAATTGATGATCAGACCACCCAGGGTCCTGTTCAGGGTTCGATAAAAGGCGGGGGCGATGTTATCTGGCAAACCACCTTTAACTGGGCCGACGCGACTAATCCTCAGGGATGGACGCTGCCTGCAGGCTGGAGTATCAAAGATGAAAGCGACATGGGAAATCCCTGGACCTGGCTGGGCGATACCCTTAAATGGGTTGTCAACGGTTCGAACAGAACTTTGAATCCACCTTCAATATTTGCTTCCAAAGCAGATGGGTTTCTGGCGCTGCCTATACAGTCGTATAATCAACGGGATGGGATTGCCACAACGGTTGCAGCCAATTCCTGGTTTCAAACACCCAAGATTGACTGTTCAAAAGTTTCTTCCGTGGTGGTTAAATTCACCCAGATCTTCAACCTCTGCTGTCTGAGTGCCAATGTCGGCAACCTGCAGATGCTTGCTACCGTTGACGGAGGAGTGCATTGGGCTACCTATGATGTTCAGTACAACTGGGGTGCCAACAATGCTACACCAACGCGTTTTCAGAATCCCGAAATCAACATCTCCGACGTGGCTGCCGGATCACCGAATCTTCAGCTGCGGTTTTATTTTCACAATGGCAATCAATGGTATTACTGGTGTATTGATGATTTAAAAGTTGTTGAAGGTTATGGCGACGATCTCGTTTTAGAAGACCAGTGGCTGGATTTTGACGGCGGTTTTGGATCCACCATTGATCAGATGAATTACTGGCCCCTGAGCCAGATGGGCATGGCAGGAAATCCAACAGGAACCGTTGGTGCCAATTCTATGAAGGGCGCTATTCTGAACCGTGGTTATAACGATGGGGAAAACGCCAGGCTCGCAGTCACTATCCAGAAAAACGGCACTGAGATTCTTTCCACAGCATCTCCTGCCAGTACCATTTTCACGCTCGACCGCGATACCGCGAATATCACAGATCCTTTTCTGGCCACAGATTATGGTGATTACCTGGTCACGTACAAAGCAGTAAGTGATGCCAAGGAAGAAGTTCCTATCAACAATTCAGCCACTTTAAGATTCACCATAAACGACACTTTAGCTCATCGTGCCGACTTTTCCGCTGAAACTTCGGTAAATACAGGAGGATGGGTTAACGGTAATAACTCTGGCGACATGATGGCAGTTTCTTACGATTTGTATGCCCCGGCCGAAATCAATTCCCTCACTGCTTACATCTGGGGTTGGACACCATCTCAGACTCCGCAGTTCCAGTTCGTACTGGTAAAAGAGGTCGACGGAGTCAATGAAGAGTGGATTACTTCAGAAGTCATTGATATGGATTCCTCCTATATGCGC
Organism: uncultured Bacteroidota bacterium; assembly: GCA_903832165.1. Classification (GTDB taxonomy): domain Bacteria; phylum Bacteroidota; class Bacteroidia; order Bacteroidales; family UBA12481; genus UBA12481. The sequence goes on from CAILAQ010000377.1 coordinate 6,501, forward strand.
AGTTGGGTTACCCTTCCTGTGATTAAGGACGGGGAGACTGAATTCCTGCAGCCTGGCAATTATTCCGCCTGTGTTAAAATGATGGGTGTTGATCCTGCACGTGTAAACGGATCATGCGGGATGTCCGTTGGCCGCGATTTGTCGACCAAGTTTTCAGGGTGTGCCCAATTCTATGCCACTACCGGCTGGACCGGCTTAGCAGGCGCTCCACTGCCCATGATCGGGTTCAATATTGCTGCTACCGGCGGACCAACACAGGCTCCGGCCACTTTTAATGTTGATATGACCAAGCATATTGCCAGCGGTGAATTCAAGCCGGGAACCGACTTTGTTGACGTGGCCGGTTCCTTCAACAACTGGAGCGGATCAGCTCACCTTACCGATCCTGAGGCTGACGGAATTTACACCATCATCCTTGCAGGAATGCCTGTTAATAAAGTGATTGAATACAAGTACCGCATCAATGGCAGCTGGGACACCTCAGAATATCCAAGCGGCGGAGCGAACCGGAAATATACTGTTCGTTACTGGAACGTGCTGAATGATATTTACAACAGCGGCAAAACCACCGGTGTTGACCCAACGAACCTTGTTGCTTCGTTCAGTGTATATCCAAACCCGACAACCGGTGCTTTCAGTGTTGAAATCACCAATACGGTGGCGTCTGATCTGGTCATCACACTTACAAACATTCAGGGCCAGGTTATATATAAGAACAACGTACCTGATGTTTTGAACCATCAGGAAACAATTGACAACAAATTGGCTAAAGGGTTATACTTCCTATCTGTAAATAACGGTCATGAGGTTAAAGTTCAGAAGGTTATAGTACAGTAAAGGTTGAGATTCCAATTCGGAATTCAGAATTCCGAAGTTGGAGATTCAAGTAACCTGAATAATATCAAAGTAAAACCAAGAAGCCGGGGGGAGACTCCCGGCTTTTATTTGGGAGTAAAAACTTATATCTTAGCATAATCGAACAAAACACATCAATAAATCCATTCTAATATGAAAAAATTTACACTTTTAATTTCTGTATTAGCTATATGTTCAATGACATACGGACAGATAGCTGGACAAAAGGCAGCCACTCCATTTATGGATGATCCGGCAAAAACACAAATATCCGGCAGTCAGATTAAAGGTAGCGGCGAAGTTTTCTGGTCGACGACATTTAACTGGGGCGACGTGGACACAAAGGCCTGGACCCTTCCGACAGGGTGGGAGATCAAGGATCTGGCAGAGCTCGGTAACTACTGGATGTGGAGATCACCTTACGATACTCTGGGTGGTTGCTGCACGAAAGAAGGTCCATCCAAAAACTTCAAAACACCTTTAGATGGCTATATTGTAGTACCTGCTGACGAATACAACCGTCGTGACGGTATCGGCACCGCCTTCGGAATGAACACTTATATTACCACACCTGTAATCAATTGTGCATCTAAAACTTCAGTTACTGTAAAGTTCAAGCAACTTTTCCGTTTGTGCTGTGGTACCACCGTTATGACCATGTCAGTAACCAACGACGGCGGCGTGCACTGGGCTGCTTATGACTGTCAGTTTGCTGTAGGGAACAACAGGGTTAGTGATGCACGTTATCAGAATGTTGAGTTCAACATTTCAGACGTAGCTGCCGGGATGGCGAATGTTCAGATCAGGTTTTCCATGTCTGGCAACAGCCATTACTACTGGATGATCGACGATTTACAACTTGCCGAGGCCTACCAGAATGACCTGGTATTAGTTGATTACTGGTCAAATTTCAATGGCGGTTATGACACAAGGATCGGTCATATCAATTACTGGCCATTATCACAAATGGGTATGGCTTCCACTGTTGCCGGAACCGTTGGTGATTATGAATTTACAGGAGCCTTCCTGAATAACGGCATGGCAGATCAGGAAAATGCCAAACTTAAGATGTCAGTTCTGCGTAACGGAACCGAAGTTTATACGGATATGTCTGCCGGTGCAACCATCTGGTCTTTGGAAAGAGATACAGCTACCTCCAGTACCACTTTCCTTGCAAGCGATTACGGTGATTATCAATTCAAGTTCACTGCAGCTTCAGACAATTCCGAAGAAGTTCCGGTAAATAACACTATCACCAAGATGTTTACTGTTAACGACACCCTCTTCCACCGTGCCGACTTTACTGCAGAAGCTGGCATGAACACAGGCGGCTGGGTTGGTGGCGCTAATGCCGGTGATATGGTAGGTATATATTATGACATTTATAAACCTTGCGAGATCAATTCGATTACTGCTTATATCAATGGGGTAACCATTGCCGAAACACCTTCATTTCAGTATGTTCTCAAAAAAGACACGGGAACCGATGGCAACCAGGAACTTATCCTGAGTGATGTTATTGATGCTACTTTAGAGATGCGTGGAACCTATGTGACACTCGATATGCAAAAAGACGGCGAAACCGAATTTCTGGAGCCGGGTTTATATATTGCCTGTGTACGTTTCTGGGGAGTAAAAGAGGGTGATGCGGATGGCACTAACGGTATGTCGATCGGCTGGGATATGGAGAACAACCAGTCTGGCTATACCTACCAGCAGCAAGCAGTTGGCGGCGCTGAATTTACCACGGGCAAAGTGAGTATGATCGGGATTGACATCAGTGCCACCGGCGGACCTACTCAGGCTGCTGTAACATTTAATGTCAACATGACCAAGCATATTGCCAGCGGCGAATTCAGGCCAGGTACCGACTTTGTGGATGTTGCCGGCTCGTTCAACAACTGGGGAGCATCAGCACATTTTACTGATCCCGAAGCCGATGGTATTTACACGCTGACCTTAGAAGGTATGCCGGTTGGAAAAGTTATTGAATACAAGTACCGAATCAATGGAAGCTGGGATACTTCAGAATATCCTAATGGCGGCGCAAACAGAAAATATACTGTCCGTTACTGGAACATTCTGGCTAACACATACAATGGCGGCGTGGCTGCCGGGGTTGACGAGAATAGCCTGACAGCTTCATTCAGTGTTTATCCAAACCCGACTCAGGGGGCTATTAATATTGAAATCATCAATACAATTGCTGCTGATCTGGCAATTACGCTGACCAATATCCAGGGCCAGGTTGTTTATCAGAATAAGGTAGCCGGTGTGTTAAACCATACCGAAACCATTGATAACAAATTGGCTAAAGGGTTATACTTCCTATCTGTAAATAACGGACAAGACGTTAAGGTTCAGAAGGTGGTTGTTCAATAGTTAAGAAGTTTGAGATTCGAAGACCAATTTTGAATTTTGAGGATTCAGATTCAAGTGGGCATAGAAGCCGGGGGGAAACTCCCGGCTTTTTTATTAGGGCACCCCGGGTTGAAACCCGGGTCTATTGATA
>CAILAQ010000378.1 GCA_903832165.1 uncultured Bacteroidota bacterium
AGCTGAACGCAAGAAATATGACCGAAACAGTGATGGCCGGATCGAGCAGGTAAATATCGAATTTACTGACGGTTCATTGTCAGTTCAGTCCATCGAAAGGGACGACAAAAATCGAACGGAAAACTGGATTGAACGTGACGAGGATGGTGAACTGGAATCAAGGGAGTTCCTGAAATTCAACGAGCAGGGCAAAGTACTCCTGAAGGAAACCTATGATTTTAATGATAAGCTGACAGAAGCATTTGAATATGAATATCATCCGGATGGTGAAATGGCTATCCGCAGGCAGTTGGACCAGCGCCGGAAACTGATCCTGGAAACAGAATATAAATACTCAGACACCGGTTTGCTGATTTTGAGAGTCAGCCGCAACAGGCGCGGAGAATTATCGGATTTTCTAAAAATCGAATACAACGAAAAAGGTCTTCCGGTAAAACAATCCTTTTCCGGCAAGTACACATTCCTGTTTGAATATGATGATCAGGGTAATACATTGGTGGAAGAACAATATAGCGGTGATACCCTGGATAACCGGATTTCATCAGAATACGATGAGAATAACCGGATTATTGTTGAGGAGCAATTCAAATTCAGCCGGCACTTTGAATACGAATACTATGATTGACCGATGCTTACCGATTAAGACATGACTCCACTTTTTGAAATATCAAAACTCGGGATTGAGCGGGCTCAGGCAATCAGGGAATCCTATAATGAACCTCATGCTCACGATTTCGAGGAACTTTTGATCGGGGTGGAAGGAGATATTGAACATTACATCGATTTTAGAAAAGCAGATTACAAATCTCCCTTTGTAAGTTTCGTGACCAAAGGAAAGATGCATCGACTGGTTCCTCAACCCGTTGAAGGTAAGTTCTCCGTGTGGCTGATTACTTTCCGAAGTGAATTCATAGCGGAAACCACTTTCCAGCTCTATTCCTATTATCATGATTACGCCAACCTTCAGCTTGAGAATTGCGAAAATTTCAGGCGGATGCCAATTATCTGTGAGATGATGCAGGAGGAAATGCAAAAACCGTTGCCTGACCTGGCAATTGTGCGGCATCTGCTTAGCGCCTTGTTTACCATGATAGAGTCGGAGCGCAAAAAATTAAGCCCGGAACCCACTGATGCTGCCGGCACTCAAAACCTGACGTTCAAGAATTTTCTGCAGTTACTTGAAGATAATTTCCGACGCCAGGAAGGCGTTGATTTTTATGCTGAAAAACTCTTCATGTCGTCGCGTAACCTCAACCTGATTTGTCAGAATATTCTTCAAAAGAGTGTTTCCGAGATGATAGAAACTCGTAAACTGACAGAGGCAAAAAACTTGCTTATCCATTCTGATAAGACCATTTCCGAAATTGGTTACGACCTGGGATTCAACGAGAAAGCCTATTTCTCGAACGTTTTTAAAAAGAAATCCGGACAAACTCCCTCCGAGTTCCGCGAGGAAATGAGAAAGCTGATTTCCTGATTTCACAACTCTTCTTCCTGATTGTGTTACCCCCGGTCCACCCGGCTGCTGTTACTTTGCATCATAATTAAAACACAAACAAAATGGAAACAACAGAAAAAAAAATCGCAGCAGTAGAAACAAAATGGGCTCTTGATCCTTCACATTCAGAGATCGCTTTCAAAGTTAAGCACATGATGATCGCCAATGTAAAAGGACTGTTCAAAGAGTTTGAAATCAATGTTACCTCCAACGGAGTTGATTTCAGCGATGCTCGGATCGACTTCCAGATGAAAGCCGCATCTATTGAAACCGGCGATGCAAACCGTGATGGCCATCTGAAAAGCGCTGACTTTTTTGATGTGGAAAACTTTCCACTGATTACTTTCAAATCCAACTCACTGGTAAATATTAACGATGAAATTTACGTGCTGGATGGAGACCTGACCATCAGAGGCGTTACAAAACCCGTAAAACTCGATGTTGATTTCGGTGGCGTACTGAATGATCCATGGGGCAATACCAAAGCCGGCTTTACCCTTAATGGCAAAATCAGCCGCAAGGAATTTGGTCTGGTTTGGAATGCAGCCCTCGAATCGGGTGGTGTATTGGTCGGTGACGATGTAAAGATCACTTGTGAAGTTGAGCTGGCAAAACAAGCCTGATCAATGGTCGAACTTACAAAACTATCTGATCCGATGAACAGTACGGAGCTTATGCCCGTACTGTTCGTTGGACATGGCAGTCCGATGAATGCCATTCAGGATAACGAATTTTCGAGATCCTGGAAAGAAATCGGCAAATCATTACCAAAACCGCGTGCAATATTAGTGATATCAGCGCATTGGGAAACCCGCGGCACCTTTGTTACTGCCATGGAAAAGCCTCAGACCATTCATGATTTCGGGGGATTTCCGCAGGAGCTTTTTAATGTTCAATATCCCGCCCCCGGGAGTCCACAGCTGGCAAGGGAAACAAAAAGTACAATCGTTAAAACCGATGTTGGTCTCGACGATAAATGGGGTCTCGATCATGGTGCCTGGAGCATTCTGAAACATTTATATCCGAAGGCCGATGTTCCGGTTGTGCAGCTCAGTCTCGACTACATGCAGAAGCCGCAATATCATTACGACCTGGCAAAAGAGCTCGCTGCCCTTAGACGGAAAG
>CAILAQ010000379.1 GCA_903832165.1 uncultured Bacteroidota bacterium
CCCCAGTCGTCGCGCACCCCGGGATCTGTCACAATTTCCTGGCGGTTATAGCAATTCAGGTGACAATATTCACCAAACAGCAGTGGTCTGTCGAATTTTCGGGCAACATCCGGACCTGGAGGGCCAGGATAATGAAAGACAGCTATCTGACAATTTTTACTTCCATTGTTGTTATAACCCCCATAAGCCTGATCATGGAATGACACAGGACGTGTTGGATCGATATGGTTAAGTTCGGCCAGAACCGTTTCCCAGACAGGGCCCCAATTTGATTCATTAGCCATTGACCAGATCAGGATTGACGGATGATTCCGGTACTGGGCAACAGTTTCCAGCACCTGACGGCGAATAATGTTCAGCAGGTTCAGATCGTGTGGATTAGCCGTCAGCCAATGCAGATTTGCCCCATGTCCGACCCAGCATAAGGGGGATTCGCATTCAACAAAAAAGCCAATGGAATCGCATAAAGAAATAAACTCTTCCGCCGGAGGATAGTGAGATGTTCTGATATAATTAACATTAGCTTCTTTGAACAGCCGGGCATCGGCTTTCCACTCCTCCATCGACAAACTGCGTCCTTTTAAAGGATGAACCTCATGACGGTTTACACCGAGCAATTTAATCGGATGGCCATTAACAAACACCTGATTTCCAGAAACCAATATTTCACGAAACCCGATTTTCCGGGAAATTGATTCAATGATCCTGCCGTTATTCAGCAAGCTGATTTCAGCTGTATATAACCGGGGGTGTTCCGGATCCCATTTTTCAGGGTTCGGTACTCTAATGTTCAGCTGTTTTCGCAAAATTTGTATTTCAGCGGCTCCGTCCAGTTTAAATGATTTGGTGATGCTTTTCTGATTTTTGCCTGAAGGAATCAGTACAACATCAATAGTTGAACCTGCAGGAATCTCATTTTTAGTTTTATTGATTACCAGATTGAAGTTCAGGTCAGCATTAACATATTGTTCATCGAAATCAGTTGTGATAATTACCTCAGCGAAATGAGTCACCGGAACCGCAAAGATTTCGACTTTACGTGTAATTCCGCCTAATTGATGAGCGGCATATTGTGATGCTGAGGCGAGGGTATCGGCTAATGATTCACTTTGGATACCTATAACAAGGTCATTTGATTTTCCTGGGCTCACTTGTTCTGTGACATCGAATTCGGCAGGTGTAAAGCCCCCGATGTGACCGCCGGCGAGTTTACCGTTTACATATACTTTAGCATCGCTATAAAGGCCGTCGCACTTCAGTATGATTTTATTTCCCTTCCAATCAGCCGGAATATCGAGTTTTCTCCAATAAGCGGCGCGGGTATTTTTCTCAACGGTGAAACCCTGCATCAACCATTCGCCCGGCACCAGTATTGGATTCCAGGAATTTTTTTTTGGATTCAGAGATTCCCAAAAGCCTTTTGCCGGGACAGGGCAGAAGCTCCAATCCCCGTTCAGGTTAATCACTGGCTGAGCAACGCCATCACTGCGGACAGGTTTGGGTGTATACGAAGGTACAGCTAGGTCTTGTGCAGCCAAATTTGTGGAAAGCAAGAGCAAGGCAGTCCAGAGTTTGAAACTCGAAATCATGGCAGGTTTTGTTTTAGTTTTCGGATCCGAAGATAATCGTTAAATGATAAACATTTGTTGGAATCCTGCTGGTCGTTATGTAGTCAATTTATTATCTTGCTGCGATTTTTTAAAAACATTCTGCCTGTGAAACGTATCTGGCTCTTCTTTCTACCTGGTCTGGTTATCGGGATCGTGTTAGTTTTATCTGGGAATAAAGCTATTGAAGCTACTTCAAGTGATAAGTTTTGTAATTCCTGTCATATTCATCCGCAAGCGGAACTTTCGTGGAAAAAATCTTTGCATTACGAGACACAGAGTGGTTTTCACACGCACTGTGTTGACTGTCATCTTCCTCCAAAGGGGCAGGGATATCTTCCGGAGAAAGCTTACACCGGATTAAGAGATCTCTGGAGTTACTGGTTCAAGGACTCAGCATCGTTTAACTGGGATGCAAAATCTAAACTTGATTATGCAAAAGGGTATGTTTTCGAATCTGCCTGCCTGAAATGTCATCCAAACCTTTATCCTGCAAAGCTGACAAAAGACGGATCGGATGCTCATTTATATTATGACGCGCAGGTAAAAAAAGGAGAGGATATCAGGTGCATAAATTGTCATTTGAATGCCGGTCATTATGATCCCAACTATTCTCATAAGGCTAATGCCGGATTTGGTAAAGAAGTTGTTTCCGGCATAGTATACACAGAGCCTGCCAAGGTTGAAAAATTCGAATCCTTTGAAGAGAAAGTTCCAAATTCCGGAGTTTCCTTTAAGATGGTTGCCATCCCGGGAGGAACCTTCAATATGGGAAGTCCCGAAGAGGAGCCATTTAGAAAACCCGACGAAGGTCCGGTCAGACAAGTAAAAATCAGTTCCTTCTTTATGGCGGAGGTTGAGGTCAGCTGGAGTGAATATCTCGCTTTCTATGCCCAGACTGCACGCCAGGGAAAGACGGCTGTCAAGACTGATTTAAATACTGTAACCACGGTTGATGCAATTATAGGAGCCACCCCACCCTATGGACAGCCGGATCAGAACTGGGGAAAAGGAAAACGCCCGGTTATTTCGGCCAGTTTCACTGCAGCCCAGACCTATTGTAAATGGCTGTCCATCGTGACCGGCAAGAATTATCGCCTTCCAACTGAAGCGGAATGGGAATATGCAGCACGGGCGGGCAAACAGACGCC
>CAILAQ010000380.1 GCA_903832165.1 uncultured Bacteroidota bacterium
ATATTAAAAACATTCTCGTAAGAAATTGTTTTTCCTAACCTGACTTCCTCAATATATTTCAGGGCAAACTGATAATTTTCCTCACCGATAATATCCTTGATATGACTTCCGATGATTTTTTCCCCCGGGATACCGAAGGATTTTTCAAACATGGCATTAACGAACTCATATCTAAGCGAATCAGCATCAACATAGGCAATAAAACCGGAAAGGTTATCTGCAAGAATTCTTAGTTTCTCCAAATTTTTGCGATGGTCCGATTCGGCATTTTTTATCTTGGATATGTCTACCATGGTTCCAATCAATCTTAAGGGATTGCCAGCTGTATCAAATTCCAGCCTGCCCAGGCCATGGACCCATCTTACCTGGCCATCGTTCTGCCTGATGATTTGATATTCCTTGTCGAAATTCTGTCTTTCGCCAACAACAAAATGATTCAGATAATCCAGCATCACCGAGCGCCAATCAGGCTGTATGATCAGGCTCCAGCCTTCAAGAGATCGAACATGTTGCTTATCGATTCCGAAAATCTCATCAAGAATATCGGAGCTGGTCCAAAAGCCGGTGATCAAATCAAAATTATAGGTGCCAAGGAAAGCTATTTTCTGCGACTCACGCAGCAGGGCCTCACTTTCCTCCACCTGATTCTTAAGGCTGATCTCTTTAGTAATATCATTAACCGTGGTAATAAAAAAGAGCGACTTTCCCTGATCATCCCTGTGAATAACGGAACTTATATCTGCGTAAACTACATGGCCATCCTTATGAATATACCTCTTTTGCCACCTGAAGGATTCCTTCTCGCCGGCGAGCAATGATTCTACAATCAACCTGTCATTGGCCAGATCATCAGGATGGGTCAGGTTCATCCATTTGAGCGGTGCCAGTTCCTTCTCGGTATAGCCAATCATGGTTCGAAAAGCACTATTAGAAAGGATCATCCCTTCAGGACTGGTAATTGACATACCAATAACCGAATTCTCAAAGAGGGTTTTGAAAATCCCGTCTGAGGGATTTAATCCGATCATTCCACTCAATTCCATTGGATGTCAGCTAAATTTTCAAAATTGAAATTGTCTAAAATATCGGAAGAATATTGATGAAATCTTCAGTCCGCCGTGAATTGGTTATCTGGCAAAATTGTGTTTCGCAACATTTTCGCTGCGGAATGCGACAGTATAATTGAATGATCACTAATCTGATTTTACAATGGGAAGAGAAATGATTCGTTATCTTACAAACAGATCTTAATAGTTTAATTGGCACCTACCCGGAAAACAGATAATCCCGATCAGAATATTCTGATTAAATGTTCCAGAGGACACTCTCGTTCGCAGGAGTATTTATATAATCAATATTATGCTTTTGCCTTATCAGTAATTCTCCGGTTCATCCCGAACCGCGAAGATGCCCGTGAAGTAGTGAACGATGTATTTATCAAGGTTTTCACGCGTTTACGGGATGAGATTCCTGGAAATTTCAGCGGATGGATGCGACGGATAGCTGTTCATACAGCGGTCGACCATTATCGCGCCAGCCGGAGCCGTAAGGAGATGCTGCCCGATGTTGGGGAACCTGCCCCGGTAGCTGTTCCGGAAGAGATTCTCGACCGGCTCAGTGCCGAAGATATTCTGAGCCTACTCGAACAGCTCAATGAGACTCCGCGGATGGTATTTATCCTGTTTGAGATCGAAGGATACCATCATGATGAGATTGCAGTGATGCTGCATATTGAAGCAACCACATCGCGATCGCATCTCTCCCGTGCAAAAGCGTTTTTACGAAATTCCCTTTTAAACCTTTCCCGAAATGAAAGACGAGCTGGATAACCGTTGGATCGGTAAGATGAAGGAACTACTGGAGGACTATTCCCCTCCGGATGCTCCACGCGACTGGAAAATAGTGAAGCGGGGACTTAACCGTAACCGGTCGTGGAGCGCGTGGCTCCTGATGTTCCTCAGAAGACGGGGAATTTATGCTTTCATTTTGGGGGTAGGAATTCTTATCGGATTCCTGTTGTTTAATTCGCCTGATAAATTACCTGTCGGTCAGGAGAATACTGCAGCCGTTGAAAGTTCCATGGTTCAACCTTCAATGCCCATTTATGCAGCAGCGGGAACTTCCAGATCAAAAGAAAAAATCGCAACATCGCCGGGTTTTCAGCCGAAAAAAGTTCGATTGGACAATGTGCCGGTGGGCAAAAGAGGGCAATCCTCTAAATTCAAAACTGATACAATTTTTAAAGAGCAGGAGAAATCAATCTATTCAGGTGATAAAATTCCTGCAGTAAGAACAGAAAATACAGCTGCAGCTCCAGCCAGGAATGTGGTAATAACAAATTACGAAGCTATTGGTCAGGACCCAAAGGTTATTGAGGATAAGAAGAAGCGCAACCCTATCAAATTAAAAGATTTTGCGCTCAGGGGTGATCCGTGGAAGGTTGGGATCGGGTACGAGTATCAGTATATGATACAACCGGATACCGGAAAAGGCATATTACATGAGCTATCCATACATTTTGACAAGCAGGTTTCCAATAAGTTCTGGGTTGGATCAGGGATCACCTTTGGCAGGACCCTGGTGACCAGATCAGCGAAATTCTGGGTGAGGGACTGGTCAAAATCCGATTCGCTGGGTCCGATTTATTTAAGGGACAGCTCGGTATTTTACCAGCGATGGCAAAACCATATAACTATACCAATAAGAGCGACTTATGATTTGTTCAGAAACCGCAGCTTTGCGATCCCCGTGAGTGCCGGGGCAGCCTTTGGGTGGGTTTATAATCAATCACACAACCTTTTGAATGATGGACTTACCCGTATGGCGCATAATGGATCGACAGATGGGTTCACTGGTTTTATTACGGCAGATTTCAGTCTGGGTTACGAAGTATTTTATTTGAAAGGGCTCTCGGCGGTTCTTTCTGCTGAATACCGGCGGATGCTGATCGGGACAAAATCGTACGGATACGGGCAGAATTTTATTGGGTACAAGATTGTGTTGAATCTGGATTTTGATAAAGGGAAGTGGCGGTGAGCAACTTTAGCATTGGTACGACAGCGTAAAGGTCCCGGCTTCAGGCTGCGCCTGCGCCGGGATGACAGAGAAGGGCTTCCTAATTAGGATAGTTTGAAAAAGAAAGCTTTGTTCAGAAATTTCAGCAAAACCGTTCTTCCAGAATGTGTCCAACGTAGAATTTCTTTTCTGTCATCCTCGCGTATTCTAAGATAAAACCAAAGAATTTATCATCTTTTTTACGTTAGGGTGAAAATATTTTAGGCGGTCACTTAAGTTCTCCATCAAAGTTCTTAATCGC
>CAILAQ010000381.1 GCA_903832165.1 uncultured Bacteroidota bacterium
CATTATGACCATATGGGGCAGGTAAAAGGATTTATTTACAATGGTTCCGATGATAATGCATCAGGCACGGTGGGGGTAATGAATATTGCCCGTGCGATGGTGGCAACAGGAGAAAAGCCAAAGGTCACGATTGTTTTCTGTGCCTGGACTGCGGAAGAAAAGGGACTGTTAGGCTCCTCTTATTTTGTAAGTCATCCGCTGATCAAGGATATTAAATGTTATATGAACTATGACATGATCAGCAGGACAGATCCTCTCGACAGCACAGGACTGAAATGCGATTTCAACTCATCGTCGGGGTTACCTTATCTTCAGGAAATCACGGTTAAACATGTCAAGGATTATAACATCAGGTTAACCATGGAATATAAATCTTCACCAAAACCTGCAGGAGGATCTGACTTCTCATCATTTTCGGCAAAGGATATACCGATATTCCTTTTGCATGGAAAGTTTACTCCTGATTATCATCAATATACAGATCATTCCGAAAAGGCCGTACTACCCTACATGACAGAGATTGTCAAGCTTGGGTACCTCAATATTTATGAACTCGCGAATAAAAACTGGTAATAAACTAAACAACTATGAAAAAGAAGATTTGTTTTATCGTACTAACGGGTATCCTTCTGGGTTTTGCGACTCCGCAATATGCTCAGGAGAATCCGAGAGACAAGGGCTTAAATGCTATTAACAAAGAGGTCCTTCAGGGACAGCTGGAATTTCTGGCTTCAGATTGGACCGAAGGCCGTGAATCAGGAACCAAAGGAGAATATATGGCTTCGGATTATATTGCCAGTATGTTCAAAATGTACGGTCTGACTCCTGGCGGAGATCCTGAACAGGCCAGGTTTGGCCGTGGTCAGAGACCTACCGGTGGTGGTGCCGCAACTCCGCGCCCCGAACCAAAGAGGACTTATTTTCAGAGCTTTAATCTGGTTGAATCCTCCCCCGGACCGGTTCAGGAGATGAGCATAATTACAAAATCCGGAGCAGGTTCAAAAGCAATCAATTTCGACTATCAGACTGACTTTTCCATTAATGCCGGTCAGGTGGGCATTGAAACCGAAGTTCCTATTGTTTTTGTCGGCTATGGTTTAACTGATGTGAAGAATGGGTACGATGATTTTAAAGGCATCGACGTTAAAGGCAAGTTCGTTATCAAACTTAACGGCTTCCCGGGATCAAAAGATCTCAATTCAAAAACTTACGAGAAATTCAAGCCAGTAGTTGTGGCGCCAGATCCAAATGCACCCAGGCAGTTCAGGCAGGGTGGATTCAGTCAATATCCCTGGGCAACCGAAAAAGAAGTTATCGGCGTAATTGAATACAGGCCAGGTAACGATCCTACGGCTGCATGGGCTGCAAACGTTCCTTTCCGGTACAATACGGATACTTATGAAGGTGACGTTCCGCAGACACGCGTAAGAAAGTCGATGAGTATTATGGGTGATAAATTGAGTACTGGCTTAGTATCGATTCAGATTACCGACAGGGTTCTGAACGAAATTTTAAATGGTACAGGACTTGATCTTGCTGCCATTGAAAAACAGATTACTGAAACTGGAAAACCTGCATCACGCGAACTGACAGGCAAATTTATCCATATCAAGACAACCGTTGATTCACGCATTGTGCGGGTGAGAAACGTTGTTGGTGTTTTAGAAGGAAAGAGCAAAGATGAGATCATCGTAATCGGTGGACATTATGATCATTTAGGAAAACAGGATGGTTTCGTTTATAACGGTGCTGACGATAATGGTTCTGGTACTGTGGGTGTAATGACCATTGCCAAGGCGATGATGGCTACCGGAGTTCAACCAGAAAAGACGCTGGTTTTCTGTGCATGGACAGCTGAAGAAAAAGGTTTACTGGGATCAAAATACTTTACTGATCATCCATATAAAGACAAGATCCTTTGCGATTTGAACTTTGATATGATTTCAAGGAATGATCCTGGCGAAAATCAGGACAACAAGATCATGATGAACTATTCAAACAAATTTGCCCAGTCGAAAGATATGGTTGAGAAGTTCAACAAAGATCTGAATATGGGATTAGAGATCAAATTCACCGGTTCCGATAAGCCTGGTGGCGGAAGCGACCATGCATCATTCGCAAATAAGGATATTCCGATTTACTATTTCATGGCTGGTATGCCACCGGAATATCACAAGTTCAATGATCACATCGAGCTGATTGTCTGGGACAAATTTGTGAAGATCGTCAAATTGGGCTACCTGAGTATTTATGAATTCTCCATGATGCCCTGGAAATAAAGTTTAGTGTTTTAGGTTAGTGAAAATGGATATCAAGTTGCCGGTGAAAACCGGCAACTTTTTTTTTGCTTTTATCTAAACAATATGTCGCTTCTGATTGTACTAGAAGAAACTAAATAAACTTATTCCATGAAAATAGTTTCCATAGTATTTATATCTATTGTAACCCTCGCAGCAGTAACATTCTGTGATGGGTATCCGCAACAGAATCCCAGGCGACAAGTGGTGAAGACTGATACGATCAGGATTGATGAATCGAACAAAGGATATGTTTTCGAGGTCGACTTTGTCAAAGGCCAGGCACATAACCATCCAACTTTCGCCATATGGC
>CAILAQ010000382.1 GCA_903832165.1 uncultured Bacteroidota bacterium
CCTGTTGCTGAAGTTTGATAAGACTTTCGGCGATATCAGAATTGACGGACTGGTGGGAGCGAACTACCGTAATGTAATGGCGAAATCAATGTATATGGCAGCCAGCGATTTAACAGTCCCGGATTTGTATACCATCGGAAACGTAAAAGGCAATCCGACAGTTAGCATGAGCACCAACCAGAAAGAAACCAACAGCGTGTTCTTCGCTGCAAACGCATCCTACAAAAACTACCTGTTCTTAGGAGTTACTGCCCGTAATGACTGGAGCTCAACGCTGCCCGAATTAAACAGGTCCTATTTCTATCCTTCAGTAAGTTTAGGGTTTGATGCAACCGAAGCTTTTAATCTGAAATCTGATTTGCTGAGTTATGTCAAGCTGAGAGGCAGCTGGGCAAAAGTAGGGGGCGATGCTTCCGCTTATCAGCTGGCCAGAACATACGGCGTTGGCACCTTTAATTCAATATCAACTTTCAGTCCCGGTTTAACTTATCCACCGGCCGACCTGAAGCCGCAGATCACAACCTCTCTGGAGTTTGGTGGTGATTTAAGGTTCTTCAAGGACAGGCTTTCACTTGACATCACTTACTATGACCAGAATACGGTAAACCAGATCTTGTCAGTTGCGACTTCACTGTCAACCGGTTATAGTGCAATGAAGCTGAATGCCGGTGAAATTGAGAATAGCGGAATTGAATTGATGGTGAATGTAAAGGCCATTGAAAACAAATCAGGATTCTCCTGGGATCTCGGATTTAACTGGGGCAAGAACAAAAATATGGTGAATGCTCTGTACGGCGGTCTTGAATCCTACCGGATATCCGGTGGATTCGGGGGAGCCACTACCGTTGGTATTCCGGGTCAGCCCTGGGGTATCATCTGGGGATTACCTTTTGTCAGAAATGATGCTGGTAAAGTTGTAGTTGGAAGCGATGGTATTCCTCTGACCACGAACGTAGGTAAAAACCTTGGAAATGTTACACCCGACTGGACTGGTGGTCTGCGCAGTGTGCTCAGGTATAAAAATCTTTATATGAGTTTGCTGATCGATGGCCGCAAGGGCGGTAAATTCTTCAGCTGCACGGCATGGCATGCTTATCCTACCGGAACGTATGAGATCACAACTGCAAATAATGTAAGGGAAAACGGAATGGTTGTTGACGGCGTTAAAGATGACGGCGTTAAAAATGCTGCCGGCGTATACGTAGGTGGCACAGTGAATGATGTCCGTGTTTCGGCACAGGATTATTATGGCGGTTCATGGATGTGGAACAATCATGAGTATTCCATTCTCGACGGAACCTATATTAAGCTGAGAGAAATGGTAATCAGCTATGATATCCCTCTGAAAAAACTCCCATGGATGCAGAAACTCACTATTTCAGCTTTCGGCAGGAACCTGGCAATTTTATATCGCGATAAGAGCACGCGCGAACTGGGTATTGATCCGGAGGTTGGTTTGGGTGGTGGCGATTCGGGTGTCGGATTCGAAAATTTCCAGATACCTACTACCAGAAGCCTTGGTTTTAAACTGGCTTTAAGCTTCTAGTAACCTCAAAAAATGAAGAAAATTATGAAAACAAATATCAAAATACAGTTTGTGATTCTGGCTGCAGCATTGATGTTGTCAAACTCCTGCACGAAGGATTTTACTGACATGAACATAAACCCGGATTCGCCTACAGTGGTTCCGGCTACCAACGTCTTTCTGAAGGCTACCACTTCTGCGATCGGCACACTTTTCGGCGAGCGCCTTGATATCTATTATGCCGGTTCCTATGCCGGGCAAACTGCCGCTATCGGAACAGGGGATTATGAATATCGGGTGGATATTAATAACAGTATGTGGCGTTCGATGTACATCGCCATGACCTATTTTGTTGATGCCGGCAGACTGGCGAAAATTGAGGAAAATACAAACCTCTATGCAGCAGCGCTTACCATGAAAGCTTTCGTAGCTCAGCAGGCCACCGACATGTGGGGTAAAATCCCATACTCAGAGGCATTTCGCATGTCGGAAGGGAAGATCTATCCAAAATATGACACCCAGCAGGAAATCTATACAGCCCTTCTGAAGGAATTGAAAGAAGCTGCTGATACCTTCAATAGCGGAACCGGCAATATTGGTGTCGGCGACTGGATGTTTAAGGCAAATGTTGACAAATGGAAGAAATTCTGCAATTCAGTTCGTCTTCGTGTTGCCATGAGAATGTCGAATGTTGATGAAGCTACTGCCAAGGCGGTGGTTGCAGAAATACTTGGCAATCCAGCGACCTATCCTGTTATGACAGAGAATGCTGACAACGCTTATTTCTGGTGGCCCGGTGTCAGTCCTGATCAGGAGCCGTGGTTCCAGAGAATGGGTGCCCTCGACGGAAAGAAAAAGGATCAGTACCGCACGAATTCTGTTATGGTAAACATACTGAAGGACAATAATGATCCGAGGTTGCCGGTTTATGTGGACAAGAATAAATATGGTAATTACAATGGCTACCGTTTCTATTACGGGCAGACCAAGGATACCCTGAATAACGGCAATAACGTGTCATTCATTGCTGACCGTTTTGGGAATGATCCAAAGGGATTCTCTCCGCTGATGAATTGTGCTGAGGTACATTTCTTCATCGCAGAAGCCCGTCAGAGGAGCTTTGTTACAGGTGATGCAAAAGCTGCTTATGAAACAGGGATTGCCCGGTCGATGGATGAAAACAAGATCGGAGCCGCTGCGGTGACCGCTTACCTTGCCCAGCCTGAAGTTGCCTGGGGCAGCGGTACCACACCCAACATCAAGAAGATCGCCCTCCAGAACTGGCTTGCCATTTTTAAGCAAAGTGTTGAAGCCTGGTCGGAAAGCAGAAGAACAGATGTTCCTCTGATGACTTCCGTTTCAGAAAACTATGCTAAAAACCATAACCGTCCGCCGTTCCGCATGGCCTATGCCGATGAGGAAAAATCCCTGAATACCAGCTTCCCGAAAGAAGTCAATGAAAACGACATCTTTTGGGGAACTCAGGTTTGGTGGGATACAAGAACAGGCATTCAGTAAACTAATAGGGTAGCATTTTTAACAAAGCCTTCAACACATCGTGTTGAAGGCTTTGTTCTTTTAGTGCCAAGATAGTATCTGTAACAGGTAAGTTAATGATGCGTTATAGGTTGATTTAGAGATAGTTTTATTTTGTTGGATTGTGTGAAAACTTAACAAAAACTTTAACCTATGAAGCAAAAATTACTTTTTGTATTTGTGGCGGTGTTTTGTGCCGGAACTATTTTCGGCCAGACCCGCCAGTTGACCGGAAAGGTGACCTCCGCGGCAGATAAAGAACCGATACCCGGAGTTGCTGTGGTGCTAAAAGGAACTCAGACTGCAGCCAGTACGGGTGCCGACGGAAGTTTCGTTTTAACTGTAAAAACCCAGGGTGGCATTCTGGAGTTCTCCTCTGTCGGCTATGTAAAAGTTGATGTGCCGATAACAGCATCGAATACCTATGATGTCAGTTTGGAATCTGATGTCAGGAATATCAATGAGGTGGTTGTAACCGCTCTTGGTATTTCGAGAGAAAAGAAGGCTCTGGGATATGCTGTACAGGATATTTCCGGTGACATTATTAAAAAAAGTGCGGAAACAAACGTGATCAACTCACTTGCAGGAAGATCTGCCGGGGTTTATGTGAACAACTCCAATGGTAATGTGGGTGCATCTTCACGCATTATTATCAGGGGAAATCAATCCCTGAGGAGTGATAACCAACCTCTTTTCGTTGTTGACGGTGTTCCAATTGATAACTCAATTGTGGAAAGCACCAGGGGTGGCTATGACTTTACCGATCTGGGTAACGGTGCAGCTGATATAAATCCATCGGACATTGCAACCATGACCGTTCTGAAAGGTGGAAACGCTGCAGCATTGTACGGTTCAAGGGGAGCCAACGGTGTAATTCTGATCACAACAAAATCAGGGGGTAAAAAGGGCTTCAACGTTGAGCTGGAGAATTCCACCACATTCAGCAAGCCTCTGTTATTGCCCGATTTTCAGAATGATTACGGACAAGGGGGATACGGGCAATTTTGGTATAAGGACGGATTGAACGGCGGGAAAAATGACGGTGTTGATGAAAGTTTCGGTCCTCAGCTGGATTACATTATCAAGCCTGAAGATATTCAACCCGGAGGCAAGATGTATTGGGCGGTTCAGGCCGGATTTCCCCAAACTGCGGGCCAGATCCTGAGTCTCCCCCAATTTACTTCATCTATTGATCCCGCTACTGGAAAAAGGATTCCCGAACCCTGGATCTCTCATCCTGACAATGTAAAGAGTTACTATGAAACAGGGGTTACGTCAATTACCAATCTTGCTATGAGCAACGGGGGTAAATGGGGTAATATCCGCCTTTCAATGACTAACTCCAATCAGAAAGGAATGGTTCCCAACACCAATCAGATCAAGAATACCATCAATTTTTCAGCAAATACGCACCTGACAGATAAGCTTTCCTTTGATGCCAAAGCATCCTATATTACTACCAATGGAAACATGAACGGAGCAGGATATACTTTCAATAATGTGGGCATGCAAACCGTTTGGACTGCCAGGCAGGCCGACTGGGGATATATGAAAACTCATATTCAAAACGCGGATGGAACGCCAATCAGCTGGATTAACAGATGGCATGATAACCCTTATTGGATGGCACAAAACTTTCTGAATCCGGAAACAAAAGACCGATTGATCGGGAATGCCTCCTTGAAATACCAGTTCAATGACTGGCTGAGTTTAACTGCACGGGCAGGAACAGATCTTTCCACCGAGCAGGTTGAATTGAAAAGAGCTTATTACAGCATCAATTACCGGGAAGGCCGCTACAGGGCAACCAGCTTTTACCGCCAGGAAGTCAATGCCGATTTCCTTCTCTTTGCCAGAAAGGCTCTTTCAAAATCGATCACATTTTCTGCCAGCTTCGGCGGAAACACGATGAATAACAAATACCGCACACAAAGTTCCGAGGTGGCAAGACTTGTTGTTCCGGGGGTTTACTCCCTGTCAAATGCAAAAGAAACTCCACTGACGGATTATTACCGTCGGGAAAGGGAGATTCAAAGCCTTTACGGATCTGCATCCCTGGAGTATAAAAATCAGCTGTTCGTGGATGTCACCGGCAGAAATGACTGGTCCTCTACTTTACCAGCCAGTAATAATTCCTATTTCTATCCTTCAATTACAGGGAGCTGGATTTTTACCGAAACATTTAAACTGGATCAAAAGATCTTCACATTTGGTAAGGTGCGTTTAGGTGTGGCTCAGGTCGGTAACGATGCGAGTCCTTATATGTTGAATGCAGCCTATTCGGCATCAACTCCATACGGGACTAATCCTTTATATTCACTGGGTAACACTTTGCCTCCTTTAAATCTCGTAAATGAGTTGGTTACCTCGACAGAACTGGGGTTCGACCTCAGGTTCCTGGACAGTCGCTTAGCTCTTGACGTCACTCTGTACAAGTCTGTTGCAAAGAATCAGATCCTAAGCGCAGCAATTTCCGAGACGGCAGGGTATTCTGCACAGCTTATTAATGCAGGTCAGGTAAACAATCAGGGGATTGAAATTATACTGAAAGGCAAGCCGGTTGAAACACGTGATTTCTCTTGGGATATCATGCTGAACTGGAGCAAGAATAAGAACCAGATTGTTTCTTTGAACGGTGATATCAAGAGGCTGTCATTGTATAAGACTGAAGGAGATGCAACTACCGTTGTGGCTGATGTCGGTGGTGCTTATGGAGAGATGTGGGGTACAGGATATGTATACCATGAAAATGGCAAACCGATCGTCGATGCGAATGGCGTACCATTGACCAGCGAATTGAAAAAGCTGGGCAGCATTATGCCCGACTGGATGGCTGGGCTTAACAACTCATTCTCCTATAAAAACTTCAATTTCAGCTTCCTCATTGATGCCAAAATTGGTGGAAACGTCTGGTCGAGAACTAATGCAGACGGTTGGGCTACCGGTGCGCTGAAGAGCACTACAGGACTAAATGCAAACGGCAAGCCCGTTAGGGATCCTGTTGAGACTGGCGGAGGATATCTTTTCGACGGTGTATTTGCTGACGGCACGCCCAATACTGTCTATCAGTATCTGGATGATTTCCGCTGGAACGGCTTTGCCGCTGGTGAGAGATGGTTGTATGACGCCACCTATATTAAATTGCGCGAGATGTCTTTTACCTATACTCTTCCGCTTAAAGGAAGAATCAGGGGGATCGACATCTCTATTTTCGGAAGGAATTTAGCGCTACTGTATTCGAAATGTCCAAATTTTGATCCTGAAGTGTCAAATAGAAATGCATCACTGGCATCGCAAGGGTCAGAATTCGGATCAAACCCGTCCGCCAGGAATATAGGTTTCAGAATGAAATTCACCTTTTAACCGTGCGGATTGAAATTTATATTAATTGAAAAAAATCAAGAGATGAAAAAACATATTTTTCAAATTATTCTTCCGGCTGCCCTGATGCTGGCGCTTTTTGCCTGTACGAAGGATTTTCAGGAGATGAATACGGATCCCAATCAGCTGACAAAGGTTCCTTATCAAGCACTTATTACCAATGCTCAAAACAGCATTGCCAGAGCCTATATGCCAAAACAAGGAGGAGTCGTGAGCTGGTCACGCTATTATGTGAGAGATGTTTATGTTCATGGCGACCGTTATGCGGGAACCGGAGAAGGTGAGAATTTCTTAGGCGCTTACAACGGCCATCTGAAGGACCTGCAGGTAGCCATGAAGCTTGCGACAGAAGCGGGCGATAATAACTGGCTGGCAGTCGGCAAGATTTTAACTGCATATGCTTACCAGAACATTACTGATGTTTATGGCGATATCCCTTATTCGGAAGCACTTAAAGCAGATGATCCGGATAATCCGAATATCTTCCCTAAGTATGACAGCCAGGAAAGTATATACGCCGACCTGATCGTGCAATTGAAAGCTGCCAACGCAATGATAGATACCGGAAAAAAAATCACATCAGCCGATATCGTTTTCAATGGCGATATGATGAAGTGGAAAAGATTCTGCAATTCATTGCTGTTGCGTGTTTATATGCGTATGTCGCTCGTTGATCCAGGAAAAGCTAAGGCTGGAATCGAGGAGGTTGCTGGAAATTCCACCACCTTCCCGGTGATTGATAATGTTGCAAATGCAGCTTTTAAGTATTGGTTGCCAACTGATGCAACTTACAGAAGCCCTTATTATATGATTCCTACTCAGGCAGCAATCCAGGAAAATGCTATGGAAGCCTCTCTGATTGATTTCCTGAAAACCAGAAATGACCTGAGGCTTACTGTATACGCTGAACCTGCTGCCAGTAGCGGTCTGTATGTGGGGCTTCCACTCGGTACCCTTGGCCAGAATACACCGAACCTTTCAATAGAAGGAATCAAGTATTTCCAATCTGCTGATACCCCAACAAGGATTTTCAGATATTCTGAAGTGCTCTTTATCTATGCAGAAGCAGCTTTGAACGGATGGAATGTCGGGATATCTGCCAAGGATGCTTATGAGGCAGCCATTAAAGCAAGCTTTGACGAGTATGGCCTTGCGCTCGGCAATTATCTGTCAGATCCGAAAGTAGCCTTCAGTGGAGCAAGTAATCAGCGGGAACTTATTGGTGACCAGAAATGGTGTGCGCTCTTTCCTGATGGTTTCCAGGGATTTGCCGAAGTCCGGCGTACCGGATATCCTGTCTATGTAGCAACAACGGAACCTGTCGAATCACTTTACCCGGGCAAGGGTGTTGTTAAGAGATTTCCTTATCCCTATTCTGAAGCGATAAACAA
>CAILAQ010000383.1 GCA_903832165.1 uncultured Bacteroidota bacterium
AAATACCTGATGAAAAAACAACAAATAAAATAAATTAAATAGAGAAGAAAAACTCTTACTAAAAAATTGATAATGAATAAACATTATTAAAAAAAATTTATAACATTTCCGGAGCAGAGCTCTTGAGAAATTAATATCAATATCTGATGTTTCAAAGATATAAAATTTGAATTCCCACGTATCACTTTCCTTATTTGTCTTTCAGGCAACGCACCGAAAACCCGTTTTTCTTGTCGGCATTGGGATAAGGGGTGGCATTGTCTCTGCTATAGAAAAGGACCAGGGAAAACCCATAGATCGGATCGCGCAGGTTTTCTGTAGCCGACCAGAAAATGGCACCTTTCCCGATATTTGTCGAAACACCTACCGGCAGGCTATAACACTGTCCGCCCGGAATTGCATTAAAACCGCTCTGGTTATTGGAGGCCGGATCGTTGCCTACCGTACCAGGGTAGATTGATAGCTCCCATCCTGTTGTTGATGCCATGCTTTTGGCTATCCGGGTCCCGTATCCGCCGCGGCCATATCCATAATTAGTGAGGTAGTCAGTGAAAATATTCATTTCATCATGACCTGGCAGATGCCATCCCAACGGGCAGGCAGTTGTGGCCGCCTTCCAGTTATAGAGAACGCCATACTTTTTATAATTCTCTGTGGCTTTTGCGGAATCCGCATCAGATCCATCATATCCATATACATAGTAAAAAGGATTTTCGTTTGATCCCACCTTGAACGAGCTTACAGAGGGCAGATAAGCCAGATTTTCGGACATCCAGGTTTGCGTACCGATGGTAGTATAAGCATAGGTACGGCCTTTGTAATCGAAGGATCCATCTTTTACCTCTGCGCCGGTTATAAACTGCAGTTCCTCTCCGTAGGCAGTTCCGCCGCTATTGGTTGCAAAGGCCCTTATATAATAGGTGGTCAGTGGCTTTAACCCTGCCAGATAAACGGTAAAGTTCAGCTTTCCGGATCTGTCAATGGCTACACTGTTGGTGATGGTTGGTTTTTTCCCGGTGTTCCAGCAAACGCCCCGGACAGAAACAGTGTCGCCACCAAGAGCGGTAATATTGCCGTTAGCTGATGCTGAGGTTTCCAGGATATCACCAACTTTAACCGTTGAAACTACAGGCGTTGCAGTTTTGCCGGTAGTTTTAAACTGCTTCTGTC
Source organism: uncultured Bacteroidota bacterium (assembly GCA_903832165.1). Taxonomy (GTDB): domain Bacteria; phylum Bacteroidota; class Bacteroidia; order Bacteroidales; family UBA12481; genus UBA12481. The sequence continues at coordinate 1,171 of CAILAQ010000383.1, forward strand.
CGCCATACACTGTTCCAACACTATTCGTGGCATAAGCTCTTGTGAAATAAATGGTTCCGGCCTTAAGTCCGGTTACCGGGCAATTATAGGCTCCGGTACCGGTTCCATTTGCTGCATTATTATCGGAAAGGGTTGGCATGCCAATGGTGTTCCAACAAATTCCGCGGGTTAAAACGGGCGCTCCCCCATCGCCTGGCACAGAACCGCCCGGTTTTGCCTTGGTGTCAGTGATATCGATTGCCTCACCGGTAGATACCAGCGGCAAAGCTGCTCCTTTGATGCAGCGCACAGGGAATCCCGACTCTTTCCCTGCATCCGAAGCATACAAGCCATTGTCTGCCAATATCCGGCTGGTAGCTGACCAGTAATTTTCAACCTCCCCGGCGGAATGAAACTTGGTGCTGTCATTCAGGAGGAATCCACCGGGAGCAGCCCGGAATTGACTGAAAACAGGCAACGCAAAATCTCCGATAAACTTCTTAGAATCATATATTTTAGCGCCTTTAGCAAGAGCATCGGCACAAATCGCTGCATCAAATTTTGCTTTGACCTTAGTCAGATTATCCCAAAGATCAACCCATTCCTTATTAGAGGGCAGATGCCAGCCTGTCGGACAGATACCCTGAACTCCGATCGGGTCCGTTGAACTGCTCTGAACCCCTTCAGCGGCAGCAGTCCAATTATACAAAGCTCCATAGATTTTATAATTCTCAGTTTTAATTGCTTCCGCAACATCCGAACCCATATATCCATATATATAATATCTCTTCTCAGAAGAAGAAATTGAGCCAGCAGGATTTACACCAGGTAAATAAGCCAGATTCTCAATCATCCAGATTTGATTAACAAAGGTTTTGTACTTATAATCACGTCCATGAATATTAACCAAACCGTCGTGATCGCTGCCACTTCCTGACACTCTCACCGGACCTATAGTTTCAGTTGGAGTTGTATAACTTGTTATCCTGGTCCTGCTATCGTAGCTGACTCCCCGGATCCGGTAATAATAGTCGGAACCAGGATCGGCGGAATAATCAACATAGGTAACTCCTCCCTGGTTTACCACCGGAGACATTATCTGAAAATCCTTATCTCGATTTTTACTCCGTTCCACGAATACAAAATTCACGAGATTGTCAACCGGATAGCTCCAGGTCAGGATTGCAGAAATCGAGTCCGTCCTGATGGCGAAACCCGCAGGCCTTTTTGGAAGAACGATCAATTCAGAAGGACTGCTTTTGCCCGACTTACTAATAGCGTCAACCCTGTAGAGGTAAAAATTCTCAGGGCCATACTCGATTTTGCAATAGTACTCTGTGCCCGTCGTTGTTTGCGAATTGCTCTTAATTTCCAACCACAGGGAAAAATCGCTGATATTGTTAATGGACCTGTATACCCTGAATTTAGTCTCATTGATTGAATTATCCTTCCAATACAGGCCGTAGCCCTGATTCCCGTCACCGCAAATCAGAATGGCGGGCGGTATTGATGGTGTGTCTTGCGCCCGAAGTGGCAGGAAAAGACAGCAGCTCAGTAAGAAAAACAATAGAATTCGCATGGCGGAATTAAAAAAAATCGGTGGAAGGTAGGGTAGATATCCCAATATTCAAAATTAAGGAAGGTTGACCGGAGGGGCATTTAATTTTCAAAAACCAAGCTTTTTAAAGATTTATTGAATCAAATTATACATCATATTTTGAAATTTATGCATAAAAAAGAAGCCAAAACATCAATTTTAATGCTTTCAGAGGATTGAAAACGCAGTTGGTAAAAGAGTATGGGGGAAAATTCATCGAATTCCATTTTTATCAACAACTCTTAATAACTTACGCGAATTGTTCATTAATGCGAGTCGATAAACACATATGCAGGCTAAAAGAGGGTCGAAAGAGAAGATTTTAACTCAGTCAGGGTTTCCTCGGGTTATCAGAATCGTCCAACTTTTTCCTCAAATGTTAAATAGTGTTCTGTGATTTTTGCTTTGAGCTCCAAAAAAACGCAAAATCCGGTTCGGTTTTTTTAGTCACCATCTTTTTCAAAAAAACGATGGCTTTTTATCCTTTTTTTTCATCAATTAGTCAAATACTATTGTAAAACATACTTTTTCAGCCTAAATCCGGGGTTACCTTTTTATCCGGGCTTGTATAAACTAGTGAAAGTTATAGTTGGCAAGTTCTTCTAGATAAATAAAGGTTTCCGAGTGTCATACTCATGTAATTCTTACCAGAAAGCAACCTTAAGGTTCATTACACTATTAGGGATATTAGTGTGGATACTAGTCTTTTGTCCTAAGCAGGCATCAGCCCAATGCACCGCTTCCGGAACCGTTACCACCCCTATCCTGTGCAAAGGAGGAACGGCTACTGTTACCATTACCGCAGCTGGCGGAAAAACTCCTTACAGCTTCACATTCAATGGGCAAACCAATTCGACAGGCGTTTTCAGCGGGGTTTCAGCAGACATAACACAACCATATAGTGTAACTGATGCCTTGGGATGCGGCCCGGTAACCGGCATCATAATTGTCAATGAGCCTGAAGCTGTAACTTTTAATCCGGGTTCGGTCATCACCGGCACCTGTTTAGGAACTGATGATGGTAAAATTGTAATCAGTGCTTCCGGTGGTACTGGAACAATAAGTTACTCAATCAATCCAGATACAGGCAGCCAGTCACCATCAGGCACCTTCAATAACCTGACTGCCCAAACCTACACGATCATTGCCACTGACCAAAACCTTTGCTCAGCAACAACTTCCTTTACAGTTGGAACGATACCGAACTCAATCATCACCCTCTCTACATCTCCCGGGACATTGGCCCAGACGGTATGTTCAGGTTCAATAATAGATCAGATCGCTTTCTCCATCGGTGGCAGCGGTACCGGTGCATCGATCACAGCCGGAGCACTTCCGGCAGGCGTTACAGGAGCCTTCAATGCAGGTCTCTTCTTCATAACAGGAACCCCAACAACTTCCGGTACATTTAGTTACACAGTTACTACTTCAGGACAGTGCACCCAAGCTTCCATATCCGGAACCCTCACCGTAAAACCTATTCTTCCGGTCAGCATCAGTATTAACGGAAGTGCAAACCCAGTGTGTGCGGGAACTTCTGTCACCTATACCGCCACTCCCATTAACGGAGGCACCACCCCAGCCTATCAGTGGAAAGTCAATGACACCAATCAGGGCACGAACAGCTCAACTTTTAATTACGTCCCGGTCAATAGTGATATTATTACTGTCGTCCTGACTTCCAGCGAGGCCTGTACCTCCGGCAGCCCGGCAACATCGAATTCACTTTCCATGACTGTTAATCCGATCCTGCCGGTAAGTGTAAGTATTGTCAGAAGCGCAAACCCAGTGTGTGCAGGAACTTCTGTCACCTATACCGCCACTCCCATTAACGGAGGCACCACCCCTGCCTATCAATGGAAAGTCAATGGCACCAATCAGGGCACGAACAGCTCAACTTTTAATTATGCCCCTGTTAATAGTGATATTATTACCGTCGTCCTGACTTCCAGCGAGGCCTGTACCTCCGGCAGCCCGGCAACATCGAATTCACTTTCCATGACTGTTAATCCGATCCCAACAGTCACCTCTCCGGGTCCGCAATCATTTTGCAATGGTGTAGTTACAGCGGTCATTCCATTATCCGGGACTCCGGCCGGTGTCGTTTTTGACATATCCGGAGGAGCTTCTATCGGACTGACAAACAGGACGGGAGTCACTGAGATACCGTCATTTGCCGCAATCAAAAACATCGCCGTAATAACATTGACACCCCGGGCCAATGGTTGCACCGGATTACCCGTCACCTTTACAGCAACGGTGAACGCTATCCCCAATGTTAGCAGCTCACCTGCTTCGCAAACCATCTGTTCTGATCAAACAACAGGCATCACAATCAATAGTACCACCGGCGGAGCAACTTTCAGCTGGGCAGTCGGTGCAATTGTTCCTGCCGGCAGTATCACTGGTGCAATCAGCGGAAGCGGAAGCAGCATCACTCAGCACTTAACGAATATCACCTCTGCAAATGCAACGGTTACTTATGTCATTACCCCTTCGGCGAATGGCTGTAACGGTTCACCTTTAAACGTTGTAATAACAGTTAAACCAACTCCGAATCTTGTTATAAACGATCCTGCACCTGGATGTTCACCAGTCACTATTGATTTGACTGCACCAGCTGTTACAGCGGGGTCAAGTGCTGGCTTAATTTATTCTTATTGGACTGATGCAACCGCCACGACATCCCTTCCTTTACCGGGGGCTGTTGTTAACGGCACTTATTACATAAAAGGCAGCGATCCGGTAACCGGGTGTTCTTCAATAAAACCCGTACATGCCATGGTCAATTCAGCCCTGGTACTGGTAATCAACAATCCTTCCCCGGTATGTGCACCTGCCACTGTAAATATAACATCAGCGGCAATCACAGCAGGTTCAACTCCGGGATTGACCCTGAGCTACTGGACTGATGCGGCAGCAACCATTTCCTATGCAACTCCAACCACAGCCGATGATGACACCTTCTATATAAAAGGAACATCAGGCAGTTGTTCCGTAATTAAACCGGTAACCGTATCAGTTTATTCAACTCTTGGGATACCGGTGTTTAGCCTGGGTTCTTCATCAAGCAGCTGCAAAGGGGCTGCGCCCATTACCTACACAGCAACTGCAACCAATTCCATGAGCATCACTTATAGTCTGGATGCTGCCAGTCTGGCATCCGGCAATACTATCAATGCAAATAACGGTCAGGTGACTTTTTCTGCAGGATGGGTTGGAACCAGTCTGATCACGGCAACAGCAACCGGTTGCGGAGCACCGACACAAGCCATACACACAGTAAAGGTAAATATACCCCCGACGGTTACTTTATCTGCTTCAACTGCAGGACCTGTGTGTGAAGGGACCAGCATCAACCTGACAGTAACAAATTCGATAGGTACTGCAATGCAAACTTTCACCGGAACTTCCGGAAACATTAATCTGGCTATACCAAACAATAATAATAATGCATATTCCTACTCGGGCATCACCTTGTCAGGGAGTGGTGGTTCAAGTCTGGCTACTACTGATGTCATTATGATCACCGTTAATATCACACACAATACAGATTCTGATCTTGACATCTTCCTGGTTGATCCACTGGGAACTAAAGCCATGCTTTTATCCTCTGATAACGGCGGAAACGGCAACAACTATACCAGTACGGTTTTCCAGACAACTGCATCCAATCCGATAACTTCGGGTTCTTCACCTTTCACCGGAACATTCCTGCCTGAAGGTTCCATGACGACTGTTCCCGACCGGACAGGTGCCACAGGCGGCAACAGTTACAGCGCAGTAGTCCCTGCAAATGCCTTGAATGGAGCACCTATAGATGGCAGATGGACACTAAGGGTTTTTGATGATAACAGCGGCAATAGTGGAATCCTGGTCAATTGGTCATTATCCATTACAAAACTGGTCGACAATGGGTTTACGACAACTATTAACGGACCCCAGACGATCAGTGC
>CAILAQ010000384.1 GCA_903832165.1 uncultured Bacteroidota bacterium
GGTTGTTGGGATACCGTAAATACCAATGGAGCGATCTGGTTCTAAACTTTGGAATCGGCTATCCTTTTTAGACGGATATAAGTCATCTTGCCTTATATTTGCACTTTATTAAAATTAATTGGTCATGAAAATTCTTGATGTTGTAAAGCCGGGCGTAGTTTCCGGAAAAGATGTACAAAAGATCTTTGCTGTTGCCAAAGAAAATAATTTCGCCATTCCTGCAGTTAACGTTGTTGGCACCAACTCTGTAAACTCAGTTCTTGAAGCTGCACGCGTGGCAAAAGGACCGGTAATCATACAATTTTCCAACGGTGGCGCTGCCTTCTGGGCCGGCAAAGCCTTGCCGAATGAAAAACAGGAAGCTGCAATCCTTGGTGGTATTGCAGGTGCACGTCATATACATACTGTTGCAGAAGCTTATGGTGTTCCGGTAATTCTTCATACTGATCATGCTGCAAAAAAACTGCTTCCCTGGATCGATGGTTTACTGGATCAGGGAGAGAAACACTTTGAGCGTCATGGAAAGTCGCTGTACAGCTCGCATATGCTCGACCTCTCTGAAGAATCGCTTGTTGAGAATATCGAAATATGTAAGTCTTACCTTACCCGTATGAGTAAGATGGGCATGACACTGGAAATTGAACTCGGTGTTACTGGTGGTGAAGAGGATGGTGTTGACAATACAGGTCTGGATAATTCTCTATTGTATACCCAGCCTGAGCACGTTGCCTATGCATATGAAGAGCTCTCGAAAATCAGTGACCAGTTTACCATTGCCGCATCCTTCGGTAATGTTCACGGCGTATACAAACCGGGTAACGTTAAATTGAACCCCGCCATTCTGAAAAATTCTCAGGATTACATTGTTAAGAATCTGAAAACAGGACCGCAACCGGTTAATTTCGTATTCCACGGAGGGTCCGGTTCGTCACAGGAAGAAATCCGGGAGGCGATATCTTATGGTGTAATCAAGATGAACATAGATACTGATACTCAATGGGCATTCTGGGTGGGCTTGCGTGACTATTATGAAAAAAATAAAGGATATCTCCAGGCCCAGATTGGAAATCCTGAAGGAGCCGATAAGCCCAACAAGAAAAAATATGATCCTCGGGTGGTTCTTCGTGAAGGAGAGAAAACGCTGATAGCCAGGCTTCATCAGGCTTTTGAAGATCTGAATTGCATGGACCGTCTCTAAAATAGTTGCCGGAATTTTTCCATTCCGGAGGATGTTTAGCATCTAATACCGGTAAAAGGAGGTTTACATGACCAAGTTTTACCGGTATCTTTTTACCAGATCTGAATTGCGTGGAGTTATCATCCTGAGTTTCGGTGTCATCCTGATAAGGGTAGTAGCTTATGCCATAGACCCTGCAGAAGGCGATTATTCCAATAATCAACCGGCTCTGGCAGGAGGGGATTCAATTGCTCAGGTGCGCAAGAAGCCTAAGCTGATAGAAATAAATTCGGCCGACAGCATTGCTCTTGATGAGCTCCCCGGGATTGGCCTGGTGTTTGCCAGGAGGATAATCAAGTATCGGGAAATGTTGGGCGGCTATGCCTATCCGGGGCAGCTAAAGGAGGTATATGGCATGGACTCAGCGAGGTTAACCGGATTTATTAAGTTAATTCGGGTTGATACATCATCTTTACGGAAGCTCGATCTCAATAAGGCCACTTTTAAAGAGCTTTTGGCACATCCTTATCTGGAATATGATCAGGTTAAGGCTATTGTAAAATTCCGCGACAAAAAGGGGCTGATCGGATCGCCGGGTGAACTTTGGGCTGCAGGAGTTCTTGCCGACTCGCTTTGGAAGGGTTTGTCGCACTATCTTATTGCTGTAGCAGATTCTTCTGTTAAAGAGGTGAAGGTTTTGGTTAAATGATTTTTTTTGTTTTTCTTTGCAGTCCAAAATTCAGTTCACGGAACGTATTAAAAGTTATAAGGTATGATCATTATTCCTGTAAAAGAAGGTGAGAACATTGAAAGGGCTCTCAAAAAATTCAAACGTAAATTTGAAAAAACCGGCGTTGTTAAAGAATTGAGAGCACGTCAGGCTTTTATTAAACCTTCGATCAAACGGCGTCAGGAGTTGCTTCGTGCTGCCTATGTGCAGGGTCTGCAGCAGGCAGAAGAGAACGAATAGGCTTTTTCTTGCTTTTTTCGATCGTCGGGTATCTTTGCAAAATTATTGCTATATTTATGTAAAGATTCTGAATAATGATGGATGCTGTTGATTTGTTTCTCAGATTCCTTCAGACTGAAAAACGTTATTCCCACCACACACTATTGGCTTATAAAACTGATTTAATTCAGTTTAGTCGTTACGTACAAGATAACGGCGCCAATGGTTCCTTAAGTAATTGTACAACCAGGCAAATCCGCAGTTGGGTAATTTCCTTGCTCGATGAAGGTATGGCTGCCAAATCGGTGAGCAGGAAAACAACAACATTGCGCAGATTTTACCGTTTCTGTCAACAGGAAGGGCTCATTGAAAAAAATCCGGCAGAATTTCTTCCCTCTATAAAAGTGCCCCGGCCTTTACCTGTTTTTATGGAGGAAAGTCAGATGGAAAAACTTTTGGGAGATAAGAATTTGCCTGATGGATTTACTGAAATCAGGAATCTTATGGTTCTGGAGTTATTATATGGCACTGGAATGCGATTAAGCGAACTGACAGGGCTCAGGGACTTTGACATTGACTACAGCCGTTCGCAGATCAAGGTGACAGGAAAGAGGCAGAAAGAGAGGATCATTCCGGTGACTCCGGAACTTGCCGGACTGATTGAATATTATGTTACCTTAAGAAATCGTACCTTTGGTATTGTGGATTTGGATACGCTTATTCTTACTGATAAGGGTCAGCCGGCCTATGCAAAGCTGGTTTACCGGATCGTGACTGCAGCCCTGGGCGCTGTCTCCAGTTCCGGCAAGCGAAGCCCTCATGTGTTGCGCCACACCTATGCCACCCATTTGCTTAACCGGGGTGCTGAATTGAATGCAATAAAAGAGTTACTGGGACATGCCAGTCTGAGTGCTACTCAGGTTTATACCCATACGGGTTTTGAGAAGTTGAAACAAGTTTACCAAAAGGCTCATCCGAGGGCCAGATCATTAAAACTTTAGGAGGATATATTATGACGATTAAAATTCAATCCGTTCATTTTGATGCCGACCAGAAATTACTGGATTTCATCGAGGAAAAAATCAACAAGCTTAGTTTGTTCGACGACACCATCATTGGAGCAGAAGTAATCCTTCGTTTAGACAAGAATCAGAATACAGAAAATAAGCTCACCGAGATCCGTTTGCTGATCTCGGGATATGATTTGTTTGCCAAAAAACAATGTAAGTCATTTGAGGAAGCTACTGATCAGACTATTGAAGCTCTGAAACGCCAGTTATCCAGACAAAAAGGTAAAAAAGAGAGCAGATAGAAAAAAACTCTCCAAAAGTTTTGATGTCTAATTTCCTTGTACTACATTTGCAGACCCAAAACTGGGAATGGGAGAGTTCTTTATTTTTTGACTTTTTCAGACTGAATTTGCCAATGTAGCTCAGTTGGCCAGAGCAGCTGATTTGTAATCAGCTGGTCGGGGGTTCGAATCCCTCCATTGGCTCGAATTTAGTCATAACATTGACCGGGGAGATACCAAAGTGGCCAACTGGGGCAGACTGTAAATCTGCTGTCGTACGACTTCGGAGGTTCGAATCCTCCTCTCCCCACAATTTATGGCGGGAATAGCTCAGCGGTAGAGCATTAGCCTTCCAAGCTAAGGGTCGCGGGTTCGAATCTCGTTTCCCGCTCAGAGATTGCCGACGTAGCTCAGGTGGTAGAGCGCATCCTTGGTAAGGATGAGGTCACGGGTTCAATTCCCGTCGTTGGCTCAAATGATATTAAGGTGTAATCATTATATACAGATAAATAAATGGAACAAAAAAAGGCAGCCATGGCTAAGGAAAAATTTAACAGGAACAAACCTCACGTCAACATTGGTACTATTGGCCACGTTGACCACGGTAAAACTACTTTGACTTCTGCTATCACGATGGCCCTTAACAAAAAGGGACTTGCAGATATTAAGAGTTTTGACTCTATTGATAACGCTCCTGAAGAAAAGGAGAGAGGTATTACCATTAATACTGCTCACGTAGAGTATCAGACAGTTGCGCGTCACTATGCGCACGTTGACTGTCCGGGACACGCTGACTATGTAAAAAACATGGTAACAGGTGCTGCACAGATGGACGGAGCTATTCTGGTTGTAGCTGGTACCGACGGTCCTATGCCACAGACCCGCGAGCATATTCTGCTTGCTCGTCAGGTAAACGTTCCAAGAATTGTTGTTTTCATCAATAAGTGCGACAGTGTTGATGATCCGGAATTGCTGGAACTGGTTGAAATGGAAATTCGCGAACTTCTTACATTCTATAAGTTTGATGGTGAAAACACACCTGTCATCTTTGGATCCGCACTTGGTGCTATGCATGAAGAGGCTCAGTGGGTTCAGAAAGTATATGATCTGATGGATGCTGTTGACACATGGATCGAACTTCCTCCGCGGGCAATTGACAAGCCATTCCTGATGCCGGTTGAAGACGTTTTCTCTATTACCGGACGTGGTACAGTTGCTACCGGAAGAATTGAAACGGGTGTTGTTAACACAGGTGATGAAATTCAGATTATCGGCCTTGGTGAAGGACGGAAGTCGATTGTTACCGGTGTTGAAATGTTCCGTAAGATTCTTGATCGTGGTGAAGCTGGTGATAACGTTGGTTTATTGCTTCGTGGCGTTGATAAAGAAGAGATTCGCCGTGGACAGGTTATTGCAAAACCAGGTTCAATCACTCCTCATACCAAAGTTAAGGCTGAAGTATATATCCTGAAAAAAGAAGAAGGCGGTCGCCACACTCCTTTCCATAACAAATATCGTCCGCAGTTCTACATCAGAACCCTCGACGTTACCGGTGAGATTTTTCTTCCGGAAGGAACTGAGATGGTTATGCCAGGTGATAACCTTACGATTACTATCCACCTGATCACTCCGGTCGCTATCGACCGTGGTCTTCGTTTCGCAATCCGCGAAGGTGGCCGTACCGTTGGAGCCGGCCAGGTTACAGAAATTATAGAGTAATAATATATTGAAAGATGATCCGGTTTATAGCCGGATCATCTTTATCATACACGGACGTAGCTCAATTGGTAGAGCAGCGGTCTCCAAAACCGCAGGTTGGGAGTTCGAGCCTCTCCATCCGTGCCTAGTGCTTAAGCAATGAATACGATCAAGACCTATTTAAAAGAAGCGTACGACGAGTTAGTACATAAGGTATCATGGCCAACATGGGCGGAACTTCAGAGTTCTGCTATTGTTGTCTTGTCAGCATCCCTTATTATCGCATTCCTAGTATTGGTTATGGATTTTTCGTTCAGAAATGTGATGCATGCGATTTACAACATGTTTTTTTAAACTGGGCGAACAATGAGTCAGAATGAAAAGAAGTGGTATGTCCTGAGAGCTATCGGCGGTAAGGAAAAAAAGGTTAAGGAATATATTGAGAGTGAAATAGTTCACCAAAACCTTCAGGATTACATCACGCAAGTTCTGATCCCGACCGAAAAAATCTATCAGATCCGCAATGGTAAAAAAGTATCCAAAGAGAGGAGCTATCTCCCCGGATATGTTTTAATCGAAGCGGTTCTGGTTGGTGAAGTTCCCCATATTCTGAAAAATGTGCCCAATGTTATCGGCTTTTTGGGCGAAGAACGTGGTGGAGTAGCTGTACCGATGAGACAGTCGGAAGTCAACAGGATCCTTGGAAAAGTTGACGAATTGTCAGAAACCGATGAGGAACTGAATGTTCCCTTCTTTGTTGGTGAGGCTGTTAAAGTGGTTGATGGACCATTTAATAGTTTTTCCGGCGTTATTGAAGAAGTGAACAATGAGAAGAAAAAATTGAAAGTTATCGTCAAGATTTTTGGACGAAAAACACCTTTGGAACTCAGTTTTATGCAGGTCGAAAAAGAATAGGGAATTTAACTGGTTCTTGCTTCCAAAGAGCCGGTTAATCAAAAACTTTCTCCTGTTCTGATTCATTCGTAGGATGTTACTGCTGCGGAACCTGTGTGAGTGTTTATTATAAATTTAGAAATAGTATGGCAAAAGAAGTAACGGGAATTATCAAATTGCAGATAAAGGGCGGGGCCGCAAACCCCTCACCTCCTGTCGGCCCGGCGTTGGGTTCTAAAGGAGTCAACATTATGGACTTCTGCAAGCAATTCAATGCCCGTACTCAGGACAAAGCCGGAAAAATTATTCCTGTGGTAATTAAGGTTTTCAGCGACAAATCATTTGAATTTGTTACTAAAACCCCTCCTGCCGCTGTTCAGTTGATCGAAGTTTCGAAAATCAAAAAAGGATCTGCAGAACCCAACCGTGTAAAGGTTGGTTCCGTTACTACGGAGCAGATTCGTCAGATTGCTGAAGAAAAGATGGAAGACTTAAACGCCTTCACGATTGAATCAGCAATGAACATGATTGCCGGAACAGCACGGAGCATGGGAATAACCATTAAAGGTGATGCAGCCTTATAATTAAGGAGATATCATGGCTAAACTGACTAAGAACAGAAAGCTCGCCCTCGGAAAAATCGAGGTCGATAAATTGTATACCCTGAACGAAGCATCTTCCCTGGTTAAACAGGTTACCACATCGAAGTTTAATGCTTCTGTGGATATAGATGTACGTCTCGGGGTTGATCCCAGGAAGGCCAATCAAATGGTCCGCGGTGTAGTTACCCTACCGCACGGTACCGGCAAAGTTATTCGGGTTCTGGCACTTGTCACCCCGGATAAAGAAGCCGAAGCCAAAGAGGCAGGAGCAGACTTTGTTGGTCTTGACGATTTCGTCGAAAAGATCAAAGGAGGATGGACTGACATCGACGTGATCATTACCATGCCTTCCTGCATGGCAAAAATCGGACCCCTCGGCCGAATACTCGGTCCGCGCGGATTGATGCCGAACCCTAAAACCGGAACAGTTACCATGGAAGTTGGAAAAGCAATTACCGATGTTAAAAAAGGTAAGATCGACTTTCGTGTTGATAAATTCGGCATTGTTCATGCGGGTGTCGGGAAAGTTTCATTTGAACCGGAAATGATTGCGGAAAATGCCCGCGAATTGTTGACCACTATTATCAAGCTGAAACCGTCCGCCGCTAAAGGTACTTATGTGAAAAGTGTTTGCATTTCAAGTACTATGAGCCCTGGAATTCCGATTGACCCCAGGTCAATTGACGCTTAACCCTAAAATGAGAATTTATAAATCATGAAACGGGAAGATAAAAACGTCATAGTTGATCAGCTCACCGCTGAGATAAATCAGGCAAAACATTTTTACATTGCCGACATCGGTGGACTGAATGCAAGTGATACGGTTGCTTTAAGGAGAGTTTGTTTTAAGGAAGATGTGAAGTTGCTTGTGGTGAAAAACACCCTCCTGCAAAAAGCATTGGAACGCGCCAATGGTAATTATGAGGAATTATATCCAATACTGAATGGACCAACATCCATAATGATCAGTGATTCTGGAAATAAGCCGGCTAAAATGATCAAGAGCTTCCGCAAGAAGCACAAGAAGCCGGAACTCAAAGGTGCCTATGTTGAAGAATGTGTTTATGTTGGTGAAAACCTCGTAGACCAGTTAATTGCTGTTAAGAGTCGTCAGGAACTTATTGCTGACGTGGTTGCATCACTGCAGTCACCGATGAATACGGTCATGGCATCACTCCAGTCCGGCAAACATATTTTGGCAGGTCTGGTAAAGACCCTGTCGGAAAAAGAAGTTTAATATTTTGTAGAATCCATTTGTAAAAATTATAGTAAAATGGCTGATTTAAAAAAGCTCGCTGAAGAATTGGTTAATCTAACCGTTAAGGACGTCAACGAACTGGCTGGTATCCTTA
>CAILAQ010000385.1 GCA_903832165.1 uncultured Bacteroidota bacterium
GTGCCTGGGCACGATTCAAGGAGGATAAAGGGAAATTTCTGGCTTTCAAGAGCACCAGAATATCCTCCAAAACTAACTGATCCTCAATTAATTCAGCTTTAAAGAAATCGGCCAGAGTTGTTTTTGTACGGTCATCATTCGTTGGCCCCAGTCCGCCAGTGATCAGGACAACTGAGGCTCTTTTCATCGAATCAGCCAGCACGGAGCAAATCTCAACGGGATTATCAGAGATTGATATGATTCGCTTTACCGGAATGCCAATCATGGACATTTGCTCACCAATCCAAGCGGAATTTGTATCAATTGTCTGGCCGATAAGTAATTCATCTCCAATAGTTATAATTTCGGATACGGGATTCATCAGGATAAATTTTGAAGCCGCTGAAGCAGCGTTGGATGAGAATAATGGGCAAAAACATATACAGGATGCGGCGTCAGATTACTAAGGTTCTTCTCCGACAGTTTAATCAGGGCCTGACTTAATTCCTCCTTATATCCCAGATCTGCAGCAAACGCATCAGCTTGAAATTCAAATCTTCTCGAAAGAAAGTTAAAGAGCAAGCCTGTAATTGTTGAGACAGGACTGTATAAAATTCCGAAAACCAGGACACTTATATGAAAATTGGACTTTCCAACATGAAGGGCTTCAGCAAGTGAAGGATTGCTCGCCACGAGTGAAAACAGAAATAACAAGACCCCGGTTTGTAAAACTGAAAGAATCATGGTTCCGATTATATGTTTCTTTTTGTAATGGCCAATCTCATGAGCAAGAACCGCCAGTATTTGTGGAGTTGTCATCTCATTGATCAAAGTATCATAAAGAACTATGCGGCGCTTGCTTCCAAAACCTGCGAAATAGGCATTCGCCTTGATTGATCTCTTTGAACCGTTTATAATATATATACGTGACAATTGGAATCCGGCTTTTTTACTCAACTCTTCGATTGAGGTCCGGAGTTCTCCTTCTTGCAATGGCACCTGTTTATTAAATAGAGGAACTATGAGCGTTGAATAAAAGAAACTGAGCAGAATGGAAAATACCGAAATAACAGCCCATGCCAGCAGCCAGAAAGATTTACCTGTCAATGAATAAAGCCAGACGATGAAAGCCAATAAAGGCAATCCTATCAATCCAGCCAGTAGCCAGGATTTCAATTTATCCACCACAAAAGTCTTTGGAGTGGTTTTATTAAATCCAAATTTTTCCTCGATCACAAATATTGAATGTACCTCAAATGGTACGCCGGCAATATCAGACAGTATACCCAGGAACCCGAAAAAAAGCAAAGAAGGCCATACAGGGCTGTCAGACAGGGTGTAAACAAAAGTATTCAACCAAGTGAATCCACCGGCAAGAAAAAGTGTCAGAATCGCCGCAAAACTGGGAACTGAAATCAGAATCCCGAAAAACCCATTTTCTTTTAGATAGGCTTGCGACTTGCCATAGGCTTCAGAATCATACTTACCGGCAAGGACTCCGGGCAACTGAGGCTGAATATGGTTCAAATTAAGAAGATCAAGAATAAGGTCTGTAACAAACCCGGCGGATAGCAGAATCAGAATAATCAATAAAATCGTGTTCATACAGAATTTTCCTGCAAAGCTGTTATTTCATTTGAGAATCAAGACG
Organism: uncultured Bacteroidota bacterium; assembly: GCA_903832165.1. Lineage (GTDB taxonomy): Bacteria > Bacteroidota > Bacteroidia > Bacteroidales > UBA12481 > UBA12481. The sequence continues at coordinate 1,631 of CAILAQ010000385.1, forward strand.
TTCAAGTTCGGGTTTCCTCATAGCAAGCTGTTCCCTGTATTCCGAAATATATAATGAATGGACTCCGAGTTTCTCTGATTTTGAGAGCCA
>CAILAQ010000386.1 GCA_903832165.1 uncultured Bacteroidota bacterium
CAGATCATTCTGATCAACACAAAATTAATGAAGAAACCGATCAGGTAACCAACATAAACCTGCCCCGGAGTGTGGTCGTCATTGCGTAGCCGGGCATATCCGATCAACCCCGCAACCAAAAACAAGGCTGCGATAATCAACTGCTCATCAAGCATCCATCTGAATGAAATTGCCAGAACCATGCCGGTTACCCCGCCAATGCCTGCCATATGTGCGCTCACTTTCCATCGCCAGTTTACAATGGCCACCATAAGAACCACCATCGACGATCCGTTCAGGAAAAGGGATATGATTATGGGGGCATCCAGGCGCTGTAATACAAAGGCTCCAATCAGATAAAGAAGGGCGATGATGAGAAATGGGATTCGTCTTTCAGTTTGCTCCTTCAACAGGTAACTCGTAATGGTTTTTGTCCGTATCAAAATGGGCATCAACAGAATCGGCAATATCAGTGTGGCTATTCCGACCACCAGGTAGATATACAATTTCCCTTCTGTGGGTAACATGTTCAGCCACCCTCCATAATTGAGGAGGATAAAAACTCCGGCTATCGGCATAAGCACCGGGTGAAAAAGTACAGAAATGATCAGGGAAGGCTTCACTACAGTTCCTTTCTGAGACGCGCAACCGGCAGGTTAAGCTGTTCACGGTATTTTGCTACCGTTCTCCTGGCAATCAGGTAGCCTTTTTGCTTCAGGATCAAGGCAAGTTTATCGTCGGTAACCGGCCTCCGCTTATCCTCTCCCTGCACGCATTCCTCCAGGATCTTCTTTATTTCACGGGTCGATACCTCTTCGCCCGTATCAGTCTGCAATCCCTCGGAAAAGAAATATTTCAACGGGAAAATGCCCCAGTCGGTCTGAATATATTTCGAATTTGCCACCCTGGAGATGGTAGATATATCGAGGCTCGTCCTCTCGGAAATGTCTTTAAGAATCATCGGTCGTAAGCGCATTTCATCTCCTCCGCTGCGAAAGTATTCTTTCTGGAATTCCATGATCGCGTTCATGGTGAGTATCAGGGTGTGCTGGCGCTGGCGTATCGCTTCCATAAACCACTTGGCCGACTCTACTTTTTGCCTCACATATACAGCAGCTTCTTTCTGGTTTTTATTCTGATTCTGGATCTTGCGCTCTTCATTATAGCTCTTAAGCATGTTTGCATAGAGTGAATTGATCCGCAAATCAGGTGCATTCTTTGAATTCAGGCTCAGCTCAAGAATTCCATCATTGTCTTCAAGAACAAAATCCGGAACAATCTGATGATACGACTGCATGTTGGAATCTGACAGGTCACCGCCGGGTTTCGGATTAAGCCTTATGATCTCATTAATGGCGAATTTCATCTGCTGATCATTCAGATTCATCCGGTTCTGGATCTTATCGTAATGTTTACGGGTAAACTCTTCAAAAAAGTCGGTCAGGATGACGTGCGCATTCTTCGTTTCTTCGTTGTCTCTGCCTTCACGCGCATGCCGTTCAAGCTGGAGAATGAGGCATTCCTGAAGATTTCTGGCACCAACACCGTGTGGATCAAACTCTTGTATCATCAACAGTATGTCCCGAAGTTCCTCAAGGGTGGTGGAGATATTCAGAGAAAAGGCAAGATCATCAATAATGTTTTCGAGATCACGCCTGAGATATCCGTCGTCATCTATATTTCCCAGAATATAATGCCCCAATGCCTGCTTGTGGTCATCAATAATCCTCATGCCCAACTGGTTGGATAGGTTTTCGTGGAAGGAGACTCCCGCCGAAAAGGGGATTTCAACCACTTTCTCATCATCGTGCGACCGGTTACGCGCATTCAGCCGATAGGCAGGAATATCGTACTCATCCTTAAATTCCTCAAGTGAAATCTCGTCTTTTTCTTTATCAGGATCTTCATCCATCCGCGAATCGTCCATCTCGGAATTCTCTTCACGGCCTTCTTCAAGTATCGGATTTTCCTCAAGCTCTTTCTTGATTCGCTGCTCCAACTGCATAGTAGGCACCTCCAGCAGCTTAATTAGCTGTATCTGCTGAGGAGAAAGTTTTTGCAGCAGTTTTTGCTGTAATCTTTGCTTAAGCATTGGTTCAGTTCAGACCTTTAACTTCAGGGTAAAAAGGATTTGTGGCAGAAAGTTACGAAATTTTTAGAACTCAGCATTACGCGGTGTGCGGGGAAAAGGAATTACATCCCTGATATTGCCCATCCCGGTGATAAAAAGGATAAGCCGTTCAAAACCCAGACCAAATCCGCTGTGGGGTGCCGTTCCGAAACGTCTGGTATCCAGGTACCACCACATATCTTTATCTTCAATGTTTTGCTCATGCATTCTTTCCTGCAACCTGTCGAGCCGGTGCTCACGCTGAGATCCTCCGATAATTTCGCCGATTTTCGGGAAGAGAACATCCATGCCCCTGACCGTTAAGCCGTCTTCATTCTCAAACATGTAGAAAGCCTTGATCTTTTTGGGATAGTTAGTGAGGATTACCGGTTTCTTAAAGTGCTTCTCAACCAGGTAACGCTCATGTTCAGCCTGTAAATCGCTTCCCCATGAAACCGGGAATTCCCATTTCTGACCCGAATTCACCAGGATTTCAACGGCATCGGTATAGGTCATTCTGATAAAATCATTTTCCGCCACCATCTTTAACCTGTCGATCAGTTCATTATCGTACATCTGATTAAAGAAATTCAGATCGTCAGGACAATTTTCAAGAGCATAGCTGACCAGATATTTCACGAAATCTTCAGCCAGATCCATATTTTCCTTGATCTCATAGAAAGCCATTTCAGGTTCAATCATCCAGAATTCTGCCAGATGCCTCGGTGTGTTTGAGTTTTCAGCACGAAAGGTGGGACCGAAGGTGTAAATGTCGCTCAGGGCCATGGCACCCAGTTCACCTTCCAGTTGACCGGAAACGGTAAGATTGGTTTCTCGACCAAAGAAGTCCTGGCTGAAATCAATTTTTCCATCCTCATTTCGCGGAGGATTGGTAATGTCAAGCGTTGTTACCCTGAACATCTCTCCTGCACCTTCAGCATCGGAACCCGTAATAATCGGCGTATGGAGGTAACAAAATCCCCGATCATTAAAATATTTATGAATGGCAAAAGACATGGCATGCCTGACACGCAAAACGGCTCCAAAAGTATTGGTTCGGGGACGGAGATGGGCGATATCCCTGAGAAATTCCATGCTGTGGCCTTTTTTCTGCAATGGATAGGTGAGTGGATCCGAAGCTCCGTACAACTCAATTTCAGTAGCCTGAATCTCAACCGGCTGACCGCTCCCCTGACTTTCCACCAGTTTGCCGGTGACTCTCAGGCAGGCACCGGTAGTAATGGATTTCATCAGATCTTCGCTGAAATTTTCAGGATTTGCCACTACCTGAATGCTATGAACAATGGACCCATCATTAAGTGCAATAAAAGCAACCTGCTTATTACCGCGCTTCGTTCGTACCCAACCTTTTACCGTAACATCTTGTCCTGTTGGTGCAG
>CAILAQ010000387.1 GCA_903832165.1 uncultured Bacteroidota bacterium
CTGGATTACCACCGATTCTACTCTTAATGAAGCTTTTACCAATTCCTTGAATGAGGCGTGGAGGTTTTCTTCCAGTGTCGAGCCTTTTACTGATTTTCGTATCACCATTGAGGCGGCCCATTCCACCAGCCAAAACATTGAGCAATTCTATATTTACGGTGATAATAACAAATTTGCGGCTAAGAACATGATGTACAGGGGTAACTTTACCATGACAGTCATGACGCTGGGATCTGCGTTTGAAAAAATTCAGGCAAGTGATGGATATGCATCGGCAACTTTCGAGAAATTCAAAAATAACCGGGTGGTCATTTCGCGCAGGCTTGCCGAGCAGCGTTTGAGTCAGCAGGTAACCGGCAGTCCCGTTTACGACCCAGCCTCGGGCAATGCTCCGGGTTATGCTAATGGATATGGGCCTACCGATCTGGAAGTCCTTATTCCGGCATTTATGGCAGCCTACTCAAACAAGAGCGCAGATGGCATAAGTCTGGATCCGATGCCGGGAGTCCTGAGCATGATGCCAAACTGGCGCATTCAGTACAGTGGTCTTGAACGGCAGGCTTTCGTTAAGAAATATCTGAAGCAGCTCAGCATTAACCATTCTTATCGGAGCACCTATTCTGTGGGGAACTACACAACCAACCTCTACTGGGATCCGAACGAACAGGACGGTATGAACTATATCCGGGATGCACAGGAAAACTTCCTTCCTTCACGTGAAATCGGAAGTATCAGTATTTCTGAGTCACTAAGTCCGCTGATCGGATTCGATGCCCTCCTTCAGAATAGTCTTCAGGCAAGGGTTGAACTTAAGAGATCAAGGAACCTGACTCTAAGCCTTAACAATAATCAGCTGATGGAAAACCGCTCCAACGATATTGTCATTGGCACAGGATATCGCTTTGAACAGGTGCCGATTACCATTAAGGCCGGGGGAAATCAACGGAAATTCACTTCGGATCTCGAACTCAGGTTCGATTTATCAATTCGAGATAATATCGTTATAATGCGTAAGCTTGAGGAAGATGTTAATGTGCCAACTTCTGGTCAGACTGTCATAACAGCCAAGTTTACAGCAGGCTACAGGTTGAGCAGTCGTTTTGAGCTTAAGCTCTATTTTGATCAGGTAGTGAATAAGCCGATTGTTCAAACCTCCTATCCGACAGCCAACACAAAGATTGGTTTTAACCTGAGATTTACCTTGGCCAATATGTAGGGTTTTTCTTAAATTTGGATCAGAAAAAGTTAACAAACTAAAGAAACATAAACCATGAACGTACCTCAGAATTTGAAGTTCACCCAGGATCATGAATGGATCCGTATCGAAAGCGATTGCGCATTTGTCGGGGTTACTGACTATGCCCAGTCGAATCTTGGTGACATTGTATTTCTGGAAATCGAAACAGTTGGCGAAACACTGGCAAAGAGCGAAGCTTTTGGAAACATTGAAGCAGTAAAAGCGGTTGAAGAACTGTACATGCCTGTTTCGGGTGAGGTACTTGAAATCAATCCTGCACTTGAAGCCAGTCCGGAAGTTGTCAATAAAGATCCATACGGCGAAGGCTGGATGGTAAAAATTAAGCTTACTGATCCTTCTGAACTCGCAGGCTTGCTTGACGCAGCTGCTTATACGAAGCTCATATCATAGGGCAGAAGGCAGAGGGCAAAAGACAGAAATTAGTAAAAAGAATTAGGTATTAAGAAAAAAGGCCGGTGGGGTTTTCCCTTCCGGCCTTTTTCAATTCCTCAGCGTTCTCCAGAATCTATGGGTTAAAACCCCCGGCTATTGATATCATTGCCCCATCATCCTCCCCCGGGTTAAAACCCCCGGCTATTGATAGGCTCCTTGTTTCTTAATTCTTAAAACTTA
>CAILAQ010000388.1 GCA_903832165.1 uncultured Bacteroidota bacterium
AGGAAAGGTCAAGGGGTATTGTGATGGCCGTCCGCAAAAATTCAGCGAATGCACAGAAGTTTCAACTCGAGGTTTGCATCGGTAAAGAAGGCCTGCCGGTTGGACAGCTTGCCTTTGTTAAAGAGGGCAACCGGGAATATTCTGTCTTTACTTACGGATCAGGCTGGCTGAGTAACCCGGCTCGGTTTTCGTTATCACCCGACTTGGAACTTACGCCTGGCCACCAGCTGCATAAACCAATCAGCAAGGAGGACTCACGCTTTTTTAGGGCACTGGCCGACACAGAGCCAGATGCCTGGGGTCGCCGGGTCATTGCCCGTTCTCATGCCAAAATGCGAAGGAATGACCCGGAGCTAAAAGCCTTGACCGAATTGGATTACTTGTGCGCTGTCGACGATTTCAGTCGTATCGGGGCGCTGCGCTTGCGCAACGAGCGGGGCGTTTTCCTGCGTTCGGAGGAGCAAGGCATAGGAACTACAGCGCCCTTGATGGAGCTTGAGCACATGTTTGAGGCCAGTCGTGCTGTGGAGCTCAGGCAGGAGTCTGTACAAGATCTGCGCTACCTGCTGGGCAAGGGCACTTCATTGGGCGGACTTCGCCCAAAGTGCACGGTTTTAGATGATGACGGTACGCTCGCACTGGGTAAGTTTCCCAGTGTGAATGACCAGCGCAGTGTTACTCGAGGCGAAGTACTCGCGCTGCGTCTTGCATTCGAAGCGGGCATCGAAACAGCGAACGCACGTATCGTGATGGTAAAAGACTCGCCAATAGCAGTGATCAGCCGGTTTGACCGCAGTGCCGACCAGGGCCGGATTGCTTACCTGTCGGCGGCCTCAATGTTGCAGGCTAACCGCACGGATGAACAAGCTTATACCGAGGTGGTCGACGCTATGAGAACAGTGTGTGTTGAAGCAAAGGCGGACGCCCGGCAACTTTGGCGAAGACTTGTGTTCAATCACCTCATCACCAACGTTGACGACCATCTGCAGAATCTTGGCTTTTTGCATGTGGGCAAAGGCCTCTGGCGGCTGGCCCCTGCTTTCGACCTCAATCCTTTTCCTGACAAGGATCGTGAATCCAAAACCTGGCTCAGCGAGGACACTGGTCCCATCACGTCAGTTGAGCCATTGCTTGAAAAGGCTGGCTATTTTTACCTGACAAAACCCGAGGCTTTGGCTGTTTTAGCAGAGGTCCATCATGCCGTCACCGGTTGGCGATCTTTAGCGACGAGTTCCAAAGTGGGACTAAGTGCTGCTGAAGTCGAGGATTTTGCCCCTGCGTTCGAGCACAATGAGATGGAAAGAGCCAGAGAACTTCTGGCAAATTCCTGGCAGTAAAGAAAAAACCACCTACCGTATAAATGGTAAGTGGTTCATGTTGATTTGTGGAGACGACGGGACAAAAGTCGAACCACCTGGAAGAGGATCTCAAACATTTGAGTGAGCTTTTCGGGTCTTTAAAGGTGGAGAATGACCCTTCTTAGCTGTTGAAGAGAGCATGTTAAATAGAGATCTTAATAAAAATTGAAGTGGATTGTTTGTTGAAGTAAACTAATTAGTTAACTTTGTACGATGATTAGAAGGGTGGTTTTATATAAGGAAAACTTCAGGGAATTTTTTAAGGCCCAGGACAAAAAGGTTCAGGAGAAAATTGAATATGTATTGGACCTGGTTCGATTTGAGAAGCAAGTGCCGGTTAAGTTCTTCAAATATCTTGATAACACAAACGGCATTTATGAGATTCGTGTGCTGACCACATTTAAGAATATAAGGATCTTGTGTTTTCTGGATCAGGGGGAATTGGTGGTATTAACAAACTGCTTTTTCAAGAAGACGCAGAAAACACCGCCGAAGGAGATTGAGAAGGCTGATAGGTTAAGGAAAGAATATTTGATTGAAAAATATGGAGGGAAATAAAATGAATAATGTCACTGATTTTGAAGATATTCTGAAAGAGAAGTATGGAGAGAAGGGGTCATCGGCCAGGGATAAATTTGATGGGGATTCTCTGGCGTTCAGACTTGGTGTAATGTTGAAAGAGGCAAGGCAGGAGGCCAAGATTACACAGGAACAACTTGCTGAAAAAACCGGTACCAAGAAAAGCTACATATCACGGATTGAGAGAGGCCAAAGTGATATTCAGATATCAACCTACTACAAGCTGATAGAGGTTGGATTAGGGAAACAATTGAATATATCGATTGGTTAAAGCAAAATCTGAAATTGTTTTCTGGGTTTGTATATCAAGCTTTCTTGGAAATTAGTATTATAGATGATTGTTCCCATAACTTATTGTCCGTTTTGCAATGCATATTGAAAACATTCAAATACCAGAACCAATTGCCCTCAATGCCTGGTGTAAAGGGAGGACAGTATTTATTGAGCTGACAGACGGAAGAACCATAAGTTTTCCGGCTGCCCGGTTTAGAATTCTGTCCAAAGCAACAGATGAACAGTTGAAGGAAGTTATGGTTCGTTTGAACGGTTATGCCCTTCGTTGGGAAAACCTTGATGAAGACTTAACTGTTAAAGGGATTGTATTAGGCAATTTTCAGTTGCCTTTGCCTGAATAGAACTATCCGGTTAGCCAAACCGCTTGGAAGAATAATTAAGAGGTTCACTCACAAACCCTCCTTGTAATATTTTTACGAAATTCTCTGACGCCCCACATTTCTGACGATGCTTCTGCCTTGTTCGATGAGATGTGAAATCTCATCAAAAAGTCTGGGCTGTCCAAGGTCTAATGTTTTTTCCCTTTGTCGGCGTCAAAATAAACCTTGTATGATACGGATGGAATAATGGGGAAATAGCTCATCTGATAGAGGTTCGTTGGTTTAAAACCATCCAGTTTTTCGGGATTCTGATACATGCCATCATCCGTGTTGAAATAATAATAGTAGGGATTGTGTCGGTTGTAGAGGTTGTAAACCGAAAAGGTCCAGGTGGCTTTCCTGTGGTGCTTTGTAACTTTGTTATAGGACAATCCGACATCCAGACGGTGGTAATCCCTCATTCGGGCTCCGTTCCGTTCGCCATACAGGAGGGTCTGATAATAATGGAAATCGCCATTTGCATCCGGCTCTGTGCTCAGCGCCAATTGCTGGCCAAGTACCGGTGTATACGGCAATCCTGTTTGATATACCCAGGTGAGGCTGGCCGACCATTTGTCATTGAATTTATGATTGATGTTAAGCGATGCCGTATTCGGCCGGTCAAAATCGAAAATGTAAGGTTCCCCCTTGTTGATCTGCGGAAACTGGCGTGTAGTGTGCGACCTGGCATAACTGATAAATCCGGTCCAGTCACCATATGTTTTTTTCAACATAAACTCCACTCCGAAAGAAGTTCCCATTCCACCGGTCACCACCTTGTTTCGCCAGCCGGTATCACCCATGAGACTGGTATAACCTTCTCGATACGTTGCCAGGTGGCGCATGGTTTTGTAGTAACCGGTGATTTCTGCTGAAAAGCTTTCATTCCTGAAATTCCCTATCCATCCGGCGGTATACTGATCCGACAGTGCCGGCTCGATTCCTTGAATAGCAGGTACCCAGACCTCATTGTTCATAATGCTGCCGGCTGTAAATAGCAGTTGTTCATTCTGGCTTACCCGCTGATAGCTTGCATGTAGTTGTTGGCCTGCCAGAAAATTCAAATTCACCCGGGCTCTCGGTTCGAATGAAAAGTTGTTAAAGCCCTTTGTTGAATAGCTGACAAACCTGGCGCCGATGTCGGCAACCAGAATGCCTGCTAGGTTAAACCGGTTTTCAAGATATACCGATGGTTCGAAAGCCCGGATACGCGCATCACTTGATCCAAGAAGTTCATTAAACTGATAAAAAGCGTTTGGTGTGTGTGTCAGGTACGACAGCTGCGTGCCAGTTTCTATTGTCCAGCCTTTCATCACCTGAATCTTGAGGTTTGATCTTAATGAAAGATCCCCAACTGATGACACATACTTTTGGTCGACTACTTTCTGCCAAACCGTATCCTTTTGGGAGGAACCCGCTGAAACATTCAATCGGTAACGGGAAAAGGACAGGATATTGGACCAAAGGATCCTCGATGAGACAACCCGATTCCAGCGGGCGGAAACCAGCCAGTTTCCCCAGGTATTGCCCAGATTATTTTTCTGCCGTCCTGACAGTGATTTTTTCGAAGACCAATAATTCAAATAATCGTCGCCCTGGTAAATATTGAGGTGGAAGCTGTTCTTTTCATCTCGCTGCCAACTGAACTTTCCGTTCAGGTCATGGAATCCATACATTACCGTGAAATTATTGGCCATCAGCTGGGTTGCCAAAAACATCAGCGGCTCCGTCAGTGTCTTTCGTCCGGTTACAATAAAGCTCGAATTGGCAAGACGGGCAGGCCCTTCAACGGTGAATGAAGCATCAGTTATCCCGACTGAAAGGGACCCTTTGAGACCAGACCGGTCACCTTCACGCTGCGTAATATCCACCACAGAGGAGAGTCTTCCTCCGTAGCGAGCAGGAAATCCACCCTTATACAAATCGATGGAGTTAATGATATCCGGATTGAAAACGGACATGAAACCACCCAGGTGATTAACGTAAATAACAGGAACATTATCAAATAAATAGAGGTTCTGCCCCGGGTCACCACCCCTGACCAGCAGCAAGCTGGACCCCTCATTCTGCGCCTGGATACCAGGCAGCAGCTGCATGCTTTTCATCACATCCGGTTTACCCCCAAGAGTTGGCAGCTGTTTAATCTCGCTGATTCTAAGCGTGGCGACATTGCTCAATGGGTTTCTGATGCCTTTCACTACCACCTCATCGAGTTCATTGCCCGGCTCCAATGCAATCCGGACCAGCGTGTCTTTTGGGTTGACCAAAGTGAGCTCGACCGGTTTGAATCCCACATAGGAGATTTTCAGCGTGCATGGCTTTTTCGCTACGAGGGTGAAATATCCGTTGTTATCTGTGGTGGTTCGCACCGACAATCCGGATACCAGGATGTTAGCCCCGATCAGGGATTCCCCTGTCTTTTCATCCCGAACAAATCCGGCAACCCGGTTTTGAGCCTCCGAGGTAAACATCGTGGTTACAAGAATCATTCCGGTTAGAATCACTATCCGAACACTTAAAGCTTTCATGGTAGTCATTCTTCAGGGGTGATGAGTTCAGAAACAAACTTCGAATAAGCTGCAACAATTCCCATCCCGTTGGTTACGTTGGAATAGAGCGGAAAACCCTTGTATGGACCGAACTGGAAATCAGGATAGCGCCCGTAATTGTAAAGATATAGCTGCCTCAAATATTGAAAATACTGAAAGGAGATGGCTTTAAACTCAACAACTAATGGAAATAACTGCGTCTTAGACACTCCTCCTATGCTGGTAACATGACCGGTGGTATAATCTACTTGCATGGTATAGGTCGTATCCCGGATACCGGCAGTACTGAAAACCGTTATTGGCAATCCTCCGGAGAGAAGAACGGAATCCTTAAAGGCCTTAATTTGACCCGTATTCCAATTCCCATAGTTATCATATTTGATAGTAACTTGATAATAACGAACTTGATCCGGATCCACAGGAAATGTAATGCGTATAGCTGGAAAGGAATTTCCTTCTTCATCAATTCCCGCCAGATTAATATGTTTGACAGAGCTTAGCCGGGATTTTTGCGGTACCGTATCTGAAGCAGTTAATTCCGGAAATCCGGGAACAGAAGCGGCAAAACGATAGATGCTTCCCTCTTTAGCAATGGTTTTTCCGGAATAAAATCCGTGCCCGTCAGATTTTAAAACTTTTGTAACAGAGTCGTTAATCGTGCAAATCACGGTGGCCTTGTCCACCAAGGAAGGTGGTACGGTATCCAGCTTCCCGGCCAGCGAAACATGCACCTGAATCAGGCTGTCTCCGACCAGAAAGCAGTTTAGTACAGGGACTGGGGTGAAATCAGGGAATTCGTCCGGAACCCTGTCGCGGCAGCCAGAAAATACCAAAATAACCAAAAGACCTGGTACCTGTAAAAACCGTCGAAAGCGAAAAATACTTTGCATAATTGGTCTGGGAAACATGGATATAGGTTGTTTCAAGGTTTATGGATCAACGAAAAAACATGGGGGATTCTCAAATGTACAATTAATTCGTCTGGTTAGTGTAGCGATGACTGATTCTTTCCTGCGGATTGGGCCTTTATTTACTAATCAGCTCAATATCTACTTCCGAAACTGCATTAACCTTGACGGAATTTTTTCATAAACAAAAAAACCACCTACCGTATAAATGGTAAGTGGTTCATGTTGATTTGTGGAGACGACGG
>CAILAQ010000389.1 GCA_903832165.1 uncultured Bacteroidota bacterium
GCATATACCTTACCGGAAAATGGCTCCGGCGTATAATCCATGCTGATGCTGATTGCCATCCCGCTCTTTACTAATTGAGTGTATTTTTCAGGAACTGAAAATTCCACTTTAATAGGATCTACCTGCTGCAAAGTAGCTATCAGGGTGTTTGATGGAATATAACTGCCCGGACTGATATTCCTCAAACCGATTTTCCCGGTCAGTGGAGCGTAAATCTGAGTCTTGGCTAGTTGCGCATCAAGGATCTTCCGCTCCGCCTGTATCGATTGCAACGTGTTGGAAACAACATCGTACTCTTCCTGGCTGATCGCTTTAATATCCAACAACTGCTTTTTGCGATACTCCTCTGCCTGAGCCATTTTTTCCTGAACGGAATTTTTGTTCAATTGTGCCTGCAGGTCCTGATCGTTTATTTTCAGGAGAAGAGTCCCCTGCCTGACTTCACTGCCCTCACTGAAAAATATCCCGGTAACCCGTCCGGATACCTCATTCCTGATTTCAACTTTTTCATTGGGGAGCAACGTTCCTGTCGAGTAAATGATATTTACCATCGTATCAGGCCTGACTACCAATACTTCAACGTTAACGCTTCCTGATCTTTTGCCCGCCGGCACAGCTGCTGCCTTGGGTTTCTCTTTGCAGGATACTGACAACGCAATGATGGTCAGGCAAATCAATGCCCTTAAACTGCTGGACTTCAAATTAGTCATAAATATTCAGTATTATCTTGATATTCACTTGTCGATGCTGGTTCGCATAAACTCACAAAGCTACCAATTAGTGCAGGAGTACAGTTAAAATAAAAGTTAATAAATCGTAAAAAAAAGGTCACGCGGCCTTTAAGCAGATGACGGGTTTGTAAGTATTTCGTACCTTTAGACTGATAAAGCATACAACATTCAATAATTTTTGCTTTATTTGAATGAAACCACCGCCCCTGTGGCAATCTTAAGGTAATCCTCCACAACGACTTGTTATAGTCGTTCGCGGCGCTGCGGTCGGCGGTTGGAGACGCTTAAAAATTAATTTTGATAAGGGACCATGGAATTAGCTAAAAACACCTTTGAGAATTTCCCTGATTGGATTTTGGAGAAATGGCAAAGCATCGCTGATCTGTTGGCCGAAATTATTGGCATTCCCGCGCCTTTAATCATGAAGAATGAAAATGACTTTATGGAAGTTTTCATTTCAAGCCATTCCGAAAATAATCCATATTCGTCTGGCGCGAAAGAAAAACTGATCCGGCAATTTAAGAGAGTGATCGAACTGGATTTGGCATTATTGCAATCATTTGAATTTAAAACAAGTCAACTATCAGCAGATATTGTACGGGAAATCGCTGATCGCAAACTTGCAGAGGCATGGCATCAGGAGCGTCGTGATCATCTCAGGCATACCGATCAGGTTCTGAAACTGGTGCAAAGCAGCTTGGAAGCCGCATCGGATGCTCTTTACTGGATGACTCCTGATAGCAGAATTGTTAAGGTGAATAATGCGGCTTGCCGTTTGCTTGGTTACACACGGAATGAATTACTTCAGTTGACAGTTTTTGATGTTGATGCTCATTACAATGAAGAGAAATGGGGACCGCATTTTCATGAACTTCGAAAACTTGGCACCTTAAAGTTTGAGTCGGAGCAAAGAACAAAAGACGGACAGCTGATTCCTGTTGAAATTGTAGCTAATTATATTCGCTTTGGTGATGAGGAGTATAATTGTGCTTTTGTCCGCGATATCACTGAACGTAAAC
>CAILAQ010000390.1 GCA_903832165.1 uncultured Bacteroidota bacterium
GCATATCCACAGGTCTTTTATTTATTCCTGCTCATTCCCGTGATGGTGGGCTGGTATATCTTTCGCCAGCTTAAAAAATCGCCGACTATTCAGATTTCCGGACTGCAGCCATTTCAGGGCAGTCCTACCTCCTGGAAGAACTACCTGAGACATCTGCCTTTTGTCCTTCGACAGGCCGTTATTGGATTACTGATTATTGTTTCAGCCCGGCCTCAATCTTCAAATTCCTGGGAAAATGTTACCACAGAGGGAATCGATATTGTTATTGCATTGGATATTTCCGGAAGTATGCTGGCTGAAGATTTTAAGCCAAACCGCCTGGAGGCATCAAAATCAGTAGCTTCTGAATTTATTGCCGGCCGGCCGGATGACCGGATGGGATTGGTTGTTTTCAGTGGAGAAGCTTTCACTCAGTGCCCGCTAACGACCGATCATGCTGTACTTATGAACCTTTTCCAGGGTATTGAAAGCGGTATCATTGAGGATGGAACAGCTATTGGCCTCGGTCTTGCTACCTCTGTCAGCCGCCTGAAAGATTCAGATGCCAGAAGTAAGGTTATCATTATACTTACAGACGGGATGAATAACCGCGGCGAGATTGCTCCGATTACAGCTGCTGAGATTGCCAAGACCTTCGGAATCCGTGTTTATACCATCGGGGTTGGAACCCTTGGAACGGCTCCCTACCCTTTCCGAACACCCTTTGGGGTTCAATATCAAAACATTAAAGTGGAAATTGACGAGAGTGTATTACAGGAGATTGCCGGCATGACGGGCGGAAAATACTTCCGTGCCACTAACAATCAGAAATTGAAAGAGATCTATCAGGAAATTGATAAGCTGGAAAAATCCAGAATTGATGTTAAGGAAATCAATACAAAGACTGAGGAATATCAGAAGTTCATGCTCCTGGCACTTATCCTGTTATTGCTTGAGATTGGGCTTCGACTGACTTATTTTAAGAGAAATCCATAATTCGAATGAATAACGCATTCAGGTTTGAAGATGAAAAGGCGCTTATCGGATTAGCGGTCATTCCGTTACTCTTTCTTATATATTTTGTATCGGCAAGATATCAGAAGCGACAGTTGCAGAAATGGGGAGAACAGCTCCTTCTTAACCGTCTGATGCCAGATTTCTCCATAACCCGGAACTTTGTCAAGTTTATCTTTTGGGCGGTAGCATTCGGAATTATGATCCTGGCTCTTGCCCGGCCTCAATTCGGAACAAAAATGGCAGAAGTGAAAAGGAAGGGTATTGAAATGATTATTGCGCTAGATGTTTCAAACTCGATGATGGCAGAAGACATACAACCAAACAGGCTCGAAAATGCTAAAATGGCTATCAGCCGGCTGGTTGATCGCCTTGAGAATGATAAAATCGGCTTAATAGTTTTTGCGGGAGATGCCTATATCCAGATGCCGGTAACCACTGATTATCAGGCTGCAAAATTGTTTCTCAATTCCATAAACACGCAAATCGTGCCTAAACAGGGGACAGCTATTGGTAGCGCTATCCATCTTGCAATGAGATCTTTTACACCCAATTCTGATAAGAGCCGCGCCATTGTGGTAATTACAGATGGTGAAAACCATGAAGAGGATGCAGTGGCGGCAGCCAAGGAAGCGGCAGCTGCCGGAATAATTATCCACACTATAGGAATCGGATCACCTCAGGGGGTACCGATTCCACTTATTTCGGCAAATGGTCAGAAAGACTATCGGACAGATAATGAAGGAAAAGTTATCATCAGTAAGCTGAATGAAGAACTTTTACAACAGGTCGCTTTAGCCGGCGGAGGAACTTATGTAAGGGCAACTGCATCACGTACCGGACTGAACACCATTCTTGATGAAATGAATAAAATGGAAAAACAAGAAATCAAGATGAAAGTCTATGCTGAATATGACGAGCAATTTGTTTATTATGCCGAATTCGCATTGTTTTTGCTTCTGCTGGATTTTATCCTGTTTGGCAAAAAAAACAGGTGGTTTAAAAA
>CAILAQ010000391.1 GCA_903832165.1 uncultured Bacteroidota bacterium
GCCGTATTTCTTTGAAGGAGACCCGAAAAAATTTGTGAAGAAGAAATTTCTCTCCTCCAAACGTGACACAGCGATGATCAACCGGTTTGTGATATATAAGGAGAACAGCCAGGCTAAAACCCAGGAGCCCTCCTCTGTATTGCCCAATCCGTTTGGATTAAAGAACATGCTTGGGAACGTTGCGGAATTCTGTTCAGACTGGTACGCAGCGGATACTTATTACAAGTTTCAGGGTGCTGTAGCCGATCCGAAAGGACCATTAACAGGCAAAGAGCACGTTGTAAGAGGAGGAAGCTACAAGAGCCAGGCAGACCAGGTACGTGCGTCGGCCCGTGAGGCCACACAAACCCAGTCGTGGTTAAGGACAGATCCGCAATCACCAAAGAGTATCTGGTGGTATTCAGATTGTTTTTATGTTGGGTTCAGAGTAGTTTGCGAATATGATTCCCTAACCGGCCACAAAGATTAAATAATCAATAAACACTATAAACTTATAGCCATGTCGAACAAACCGAATCTTTCAAGAAGGAATTTTCTGGGCCGTGCTGCTGCCGTAGGCGCTGTTGGGGCCATCAGTCCAGCTTTGATTACCTCGTGTGCACCAAAAGGTAAGACAAAGGTTGTTGAATATCTTAACTGCACCTTACTGGATAAGGCACCGGATGGTCCGGAACTTAAAGCCGGACTGATCGGATGCGGAGGCAGGGGCACCGGCGCGGCCATGAACTTCCTCAGTGCAGGCCCGAATTTAAAAATCACGGCATTGGCAGATGTTTTCAAAGACAGGCTTGAAGATTGCAGAGGTAAATTAAAGAATGACTGGAAGCAGGAAATTGCGGATGAAAATTGTTTTGTAGGTTTTGACGCCTATGAGAAGCTGCTGGCTACGGGTGTGGATATAGTTATTGTTGCCACACCGCCTTTTTTCAGGCCGATTCATTTTGAAGCTGCGGTGCAGGCCAAGAAGCATTGTTTTCTTGAAAAACCAGTTGCTACAGATGCAGCCGGAGCACGCTCGATCATGGCCTCTGCCAAAAAAGCTGAAGCCCTGGAATTATCGGTTGTGACCGGAACACAGCGACGTCATCAGCGCGATTACGTAGAGATATACAAGAAAGTTGCCGGTGGCGAAATAGGAGAAATTACCGGTGGCAATGTTTACTGGAACCAGTCGAAACTGTGGCATACCAATCCAAAGGCAGAGTGGAGCGAAATGGAAGCCATGATTCGGAATTGGGTAAACTGGACCTGGTTATCGGGAGACCATATTGTTGAACAGCATGTACACAATATTGATGTCGGATGCTGGTTTATGGGAACTCATCCGGTGAAAGCCCTTGGATTCGGATCGAGACAACGCAGGGTGACCGGCGATCAGTATGATAATTTCAGTGTGGATTATGTATTTGAAGATGGACGTCATATGCACAGTATGTGCCGTCAGATCAATGGATGCGGTGGTGGTGTTTTTGAGCGTTTCCAGGGGACCGAAGGAGGTGCTTTGCTCAACGGAAACAATATCAAGCTGGTGGACCTCAAGGGGAAAGACATTTGGACATTTCCATATATAGTTGATGCGCAAGGAAATAAGAGCATAGCACTTGGCCCTTATGATCAGGAACATGTTGACTTAGTAACTGCAATCCGGACAAATAAGCCAATCAATGAGGCTGAAAACACTGCTATATCTACCATGGTTGGAATTATGGGAAGGATGTCTGCCTACTCTGGCAGAGAAGTAACTTTTGATGAAATGATGAATTCCGACATGTATCTGGGGCCAAAGACATTCGTTTTGGGTCCGGTGAATGATGTTTCGAAGACTGTTCCGGTTCCTGGTGAAGCATTTGTCGGATAATCAATTGATTCCATGGATCAGAAAAATAATTCAAGACGGGGATTCATAAGAAAGGCAGCGGTTGCATTTGCAGCTGCTGCAGCTGCCCCGGCGATTGTGAAGGCTCAAGGCTCAGGGCTCAGGGCTCAAGGTGCAGGACCATTCCGGCTAAAATATGCGCCATCGATCGGGATGTTCAGGGCAACAGTGGGAAGTGACGATCCCATCGACAATATTCGTTTTTGCAATGAGCAGGGTTTTCGGGCTGTTTTCGACAACGGGTTAATGGACAGGCCGGTGGAGGATCAGGAAAAAATCGCTGCTGAACTTGCAAGGCTGGGGATGGATTTAGGTCCATTTGTTTTGTATGCTGATTTTAGCGTAACCTCATTCGTCACAAAAGATCCGGAAAAGAGAGCAATGCTGATCGAAAGAATGAAGCTCGGCGTTGAAACTGCTAAAAGGACCAACGCAAAGTGGGCATTGGTTGTACCGGGAAGATATGATGAACGTTTACATTTAGAATATCAGACAACCAATGTAATAGAAAACCTTCGTTATTGTGCGGAGATTTTCGAACCGGCTGGATTGACTATGGTGCTGGAACCCCTGAATACACTGCATGATCATCCAGGCTTATTTCTGACCAGGGTACCCCAGGCCTATGAGATCTGTCGCGCAGTGAACAGCCCAAACATAAAGATGGTTGATGACATTTATCATCAACAGATTACTGAAGGAAACCTGATTCCCAATATTGAGGCTGCTTACAGTGAAATCGGAGCTTTTCACCTCGGCGACAATCCCGGCAGAAATGAACCTACTTCGGGTGAGATCAATTACAAGAATATCTTTAAATTTCTTTTCGAAAAAGGTTACCTTGGAACCTTATGTATGGAACACGGAAAATCGCTTCCGGGAAAAGAAGGGGATGCCAGAGTAATAGAAGCTTACCGTGAAATGGATGCATTTTAACTTTAAACTTTTCACAATAATTTCAGTCTATATTTCAATCGTTAAAAATAAGAGAATGAAAAAGTTGGTACCGGTTATTTTTGCATTCAGCCTTGTTGCTTTTTCAGCATGCAAACAGGATGAAGTTGCGCTCGCACCTCAGACCCTGAACAAGGTAGAAGATCAGATACTTAATGCTGACCTGCTCGATGACGTGCTTGATGAAGTTGAATTTACCACCGACGTATGGTTTGGGGAATTGAAGTCCGGCTTTGAAGATTGCCGAACGGTTACAGTAAGACCAATGGATCGTGTTACCTGGCCCAAAACCATCACAATTGACTTCGGAACTGA
>CAILAQ010000392.1 GCA_903832165.1 uncultured Bacteroidota bacterium
CCATGTTTCATCATAAATCTGCTGCCATTCTTCCTGCTTGTCCACCATCACCTTCAAGCCGGACAGATTAACCGATTCCTCAATGGAAGCCTTACCTGAGGGGATATCAACCACTCCATATTTACCTCCCTGGCTCAGCAACATCTTCTTGCCATTCGAGCTTAATGAATATCCCGTATTCTGACCCAGTTCAGTCTCTTTTTGCTTTGTCAGATCAAAAAGTTTGAATCTTGATCCCTGCGTTTCTGACGAAGCGAACACGTAATATATCTTGTCGTTGATCAGTTCCAGACTGTAATAATTTCCTGCCGCAGTTGGAATCTCCAGTATCCGATCCCTGATTCCTGCCGGATCAACAGTGACTGTAGCCTTTTTTACATCTTTTGCTGGTGGAGCCGTCTTAACGGAATCACCGGTTACAACCACCTGATCATCTTTGGGGGCGAAAGGGGAGGGAGTCTCAGGATTCAGGGTAACCAGGTACATTTTATTCATATCCTGATAACTGTGATTCCATTCAGTGGCCGAATAGGTAGGGTTAAAGGTTCTGGCCGATACAAATACCAGATATTTACCGTCGCGGCTGAAAACCGGACTTCCTGAGTTGTACCACTCATCGGTAACATCAAATATTTTTCCTGTTTCAAAGGAATAGAGCCGAATGATGCTCGTGCCCTGCTCAGGCAATACATAGGCAATCCATTTACTGTCGGGCGACCACGCAAATTGACCCACCGGTCCCATTTCCGATTCCATGATCTTGGTCTTCTTACCTGAGGCGACGTCAATCAGGTATAAACAGAATTTCTTATCGTAATACAGAATCGATTTGCTGTCCGGCGACCATGCAAAATCAAAAATATAGTTGTCACTGTTTTTGGTCATGGATTTTGCAGCTTCAAGTGATTTCGGATCAGAAATATAGATCTCGAATTCACCTGTCCTGTCAGATATATAGGCAATCCATTTACCATCCGGTGACCATGTGGCATTGCGCTCATGAACGCCAGAAGAATTCGTCAGATTTCTGGTGATACCTTGTTTAACCGGTGCATTAAATAATTCACCCCTTGCCGAGATGATTAATCGTTCACCATTGGGCGACAAATCAGCCCCGGTGAGTGATCCGGAGACATCTTTCCATTCCTTCCTGTCATAGAGGAAATCATTATCAATGAAAACCGGAATCCTGTTTAATTTACTGTCAGTCAGGCTAAAAGTGTAAAGGGATCCACCATTTTCGAAAATGACACTCTGATCTCCAATGGAAGGAAACTTAATGTCATAATCCTTGAAATCCGTAACTTTTGCGGTTGCCTTAGTGGTCAGGTCAAAGCAGAAAAGGTTCATGGTTCTGTCCCTGTCGGAAAGGTAATATATCTTATTGCCGCTCCACATCGGGAAGATGTCCTGCGAATTATTATTGGTGATGTTCTCAGACTTTTCAGTGCCGAAATCATAAATCCAGATATCATCAGCCATCCCGCCTTTGTAATATTTCCAGGTCCGGAATTCGCGGAATACCCGGTTAAAGGCCAATTTCTTACCATCAGGTGAATAACTGTTGGACCCGGCAACGGAAAAGGGAAGCTGCTCAGAAAGTCCGCCATTTGCAGGAACTTTAAAGATCTGGCCTTTAAAGTCATTAAAGGTTTGCTTCCTCGATCGGTAAATGATATTCTTACCGTCAGGAGTCCAGCCCATGACAATGTTATTGGGTCCCATGCGGTCACCAACATCATCACGTGAAAGAGTTGCAGTAAAGGTTATTCTTTTCGGTACACCACCTTCAGATGGAATCGTGAAGACTTCTGTATTGCCATCATATTGTCCGGTAAAGGCAATGGTCTTTCCATCAGGCGAAAATTTTGCAAACATTTCAAACCCCGGATGGGACGTCAGCCTGCGGGCAATACCTCCCTTGTCGGTGGTGGTATATAGGTCGCCTGCATAAGTAAACACCACCTGGTTTTGGTGAATGGAAGGAAAACGCAGCAATTTGGTTTCCTCCTGAGCTTTGGCGATTCCCAGGGACCCGAGAATGGCCAG
>CAILAQ010000393.1 GCA_903832165.1 uncultured Bacteroidota bacterium
CAAGAATTGGCGACACGATTGGGTTTTCCATTGCAATCGCCCCGGCCCTTCAAGTTCACAGAAAGTGGCGACCGCGCCGGTTGGGTCAAAGACAAGCAAGGGCGTTGGCATTTGAATCTGAGTATCCTGTCAGGCCGAATCAAGGACACTGAAGAAATCGCTTGGCTAACCGGCTTGCGCAAGATCGCCAAAATTCACGAGGGGGATTTTCGCCTGACTGCCAGCCAGAATCTGATTATCGCCAATGTCAGCAAAGTCAATAAACCGAAAATCCAAGCCTTGCTGAAAGAACACCGGATTCCCGTTCCCGATGAACAGTGGTCAGCCCTCAGGCTTCATGCGATTTCATGTGTGGCATTCCCTACCTGCGGCTTGGCGATGGCGGAGAGCGAGCGCTATTTGCCGAAGTTATTGGATCGTTTGGAGCCACTATTAAAAGCAGCAGGATTGGAGCAACAAACGATTCAATTGCGGGTGACGGGTTGCCCCAATGGCTGCGCCAGACCCTATCTAGGCGAGATTGCCCTCGTCGGCAAATCACCGGGCCATTACAACTTATATTTAGGCGCGGGGTTCGTCGGCGAACGCCTGAATAAGTTATATAAAGAAAGCCTGACCGAAGACGAAATTATTGCCGAACTCGCCCCGCTAATTGAACGCTATGGCAAGGAGCGCTTGAAAGATGAACCGTTTGGGGATTTTTAGTTCGGGTGAAAGTTGTGGCGGAGGTTAGGGTAGGGAGGGAGTTTCATGACATTCAGTAACAAACAATAGCCGATTAGGCCGGAATAAACCCACTCCCTGAGCGTAGTCGAAGGAGGGTGTTTACAGCAACAAAAGGAAACCATTGACAAAATAAAGCTAATGGGGGCATATTATTCCAATAATAGACCTCAGAGGCAAAGAAGATGCCTGTTCAGGTGTCAATACAAAATTAGGCTGTTAGTATAACAAGCAAAGGGTATATGATGAAATGGCTATGTGTAGTATTTGGTCATAACTGGCAAGGATGTTGTTGTGAGCGATGTGGTAAACTGCAAGACCTAAATCACGCATGGGAAGGATGTATTTGTAGTATCTGTGGAAAAATTCAGCACACTTGGAATGGATGTATATGTGCAATATGCAAAGATACAAGGGATATAGCGCATAACTATAATGAATTACTTGTTTGCAGAGGATGTGGCGCAAGAAAGACAGAGTGCTGCTCGGTTTGCAATGGTAGTGGTGAGGATTCTGGACGAATTACATGCCCCACTTGTGATGGATGGGGAGGCCAAGCTAATGCCCATAGTCCATATGGAACTACATACAATTGTCCTGATTGCTTTGATGGAACGGTGAGCCTGAAATGCATAATTTGCAATGGAACAGGCAGAATTAAATGCACAGTAGACAAAGAAACTGGATAGATTCAATCTTTGCTCAACATTTCCACTATTAGTATGAAGCCACGCGTTTATATAGAAACATCCATTCCCAGTTATCTGACCGCAAGGAGAAGCAGGGATTTGATAGCCACTGCAAACCAAGAGTTGACACAAGAATGGTGGGAAACTCGAAAAAACGACTTTTACCTTGTAATTTCGGAGTTCGTCTTGCGCGAGGCATCCGCAGGTGATCCGATTGCCGCGAGCAACCGCTTGGAAGCGATTTCTGGTATCCCAGAACTCAATATTACCGACGAAGTTGGTCTGCTTGCTCGAATTCTAATTGAGCAAGTTCCTATTCCACAGAAAGCACAACTTGATGCATTTCATATTGCGGTAGCCGCAGTTCATGGCGTTGATTACTTACTCACTTGGAATTGCACTCACATCAACAATGCGGTACTTCGACCAATAATTGAAGCACTATGCCGCTCACAGGGCTATGAACCGCCTATTATCTGTACCCCTCAAGAACTACTTTAAGGTGTAATCATGTGGAAAGATCCAATCGTTGAAGAAATCCATAAAATCCGTGAAGAATATGCTCGGCAATTTAACTTTGATATTGATGCCATCTGCAAAGACATTCAAGCAAGACAGGCAAAAAGTGACCGAGAAGTGGTTTCTTTTCCACCCCGAAAATCTAGGCAAAAGTATAGTAAGGTTGAAAGGTCAAAAGTTTTATTGATGACCGATACTTCCATTTAATGCGATAAGCCCGGTAGAGGCATAACAAAATGACTACCGATACCATTATCGACGACATTCATA
>CAILAQ010000394.1 GCA_903832165.1 uncultured Bacteroidota bacterium
CCACCGTTACTGTTGAATTCTCATCTACCTGTATCTGAGTCCATTCCCCAATTGGATAAACCCATTTATCGGTATTGTTTATTTTGATTTTCAGCGGCATATCAAATCCGGCAATGCAATCTTTCCATCTGTAAATCAATACCTTTCCAGTCACCGAGTATTCAAAAACGGGAATTTTGGTATTCCGCAGATATTGATCGAAAAACAATTTGAGATTCTTACCGGTGGCTTCGCTCAGATAACTCTCCACCTGCTCCGTTGTTACGGTCTGATGATAATACTTCGCGCTCAGCCCTCTGAGGATGCTCCTGAATTTATCATCGTCAGCCACCATCTGGCGGAGGGTATGCAGCATGTTGGCGCCTTTGCTGTACATATCGCCTGAGCCCTGGTGATTAACATTGTATGCGCCTATAATGGGGATACGGTTACCGATATTTTTCCTGGTTCCGATGCAATATTCGTTTCCGGCCTGTTTACCGTAATGAAAATCCGTGAACAGAGTTTCAGAATAAGCTCCAAAGCTTTCATGAATCCACATATCCGCTATATCCTTGGAAGTTATACTGTTACCATACCATTCGTGCGAAGATTCATGAATAATGATAAAATCGAACTTCTGTCCCCACCCTGAACCACTGACATCCCTGCCGCCATATCCGAATTTATAGCCATTGCCGTAAGTCACCGAACTCTGATGCTCCATACCCGGATAGGGTACATCAACCAGTTTATAGCTGTCCTCATAAAACGGGTAAGGGCCGTACCAGTATTCAAGCGCCTTAAACATCCTGCTTACCTCCTGGAAATAAGTTTTTGCCTTCTCCAGATTTTCTTTCAATACATAATATTCGCAGTCGAGCACACCCTTTTCCCCCTGATATTTCTCGGAGAAGTGCGCATATTCCGCAATATTCATATTCACTCCATAATTATTGATGGGGTTGGATACGAACCAGTTAAACGTTTTAGTCTGATCGGCATTCTGAACAACGCCGCGCAACCTGCCGTTGGACACATCCGTCAGCTTTTCCGGCACCGTGATACTGATCAGCATGCTGTCGGGCTCATCACCCTGATGATCCTTGCACGGCCACCAGATACTTGCACCATCGCCCTGACAGGTGGTTACAATCCACGGACTGCCGCTTTTATCCTTGCGCCATGATAATCCGCCACTCCATGGCGGTCTTTTGCTAACCGTTGGCCGGCCTTCAAACTGAACAGTCAACTCATTGATCTCTCCAATTTTCTGTAACTTTTTCAGCTGTACAAACCAGGCATTCCCATCGCGTTTGAATTCAAGTGATTTCTTATCCTGATAGATAGCCGAAATTTTCATCGGCTCCTGCAGGTCGATCTGCATCACCTGCAAAGGGGCTGAAACCTGATACCTTATCAGATTCTGCCCCTTCAGGGTACTATCGGCGGGATTCACCTTTACCTGAAGGTGATAATACTTAAGATCCCACCAGGCGCGCTCTTTTGTCACTGCCCCGCGCAAAGTATCCTGGTGAGTGAACGGTCGGTCTTGTCCGTAGGTACCGATCGTCAGAATTACAAGAACGAGGAATGTCAGCAGGCTGGCTTTGAAAATTTTATCAGAAAGATTCATTCAGTTACTCATTAAATAGATTAAACAGGATCAGAAAAATTTATTGTTTATAGATTTTATAGCCTGCAGCACATTCCGACGGCCAGCTTTTCGAAGGCTGAATCACCAGGCCTTCGGGCTTCTGAGCCCAGACAACCTTCTCCGTGCTTCCAAGCAGTTCAACATTAGTGACTTTGCCGGCTTTTGAATTAACAGCCAGCGACTTGATCACCACTTTCTCTTTTGGCAAATCCAGGGTAAAAGCATAAAGAACATCTCCCTTAGCAGTAAACCGGATATCCTTTTCGGTGAAATCCTTTCCTGTGCCTTCATTAAAGGATTCCCCCTCAATCTGTGTCGGACCTTCGCCGAAAAGTTCCCAGGGACGGGTGCCATAGATGCCTTCACCGTTAACTTTCAGCCATTTACCGATCGCCAGTAAAACATCCTGTTGTTCCTGCGTGATGGTTCCGTCGGGCCGCGGTCCGATATTCAGCAGCAGGTTCCCGTTTTTACTGACTATATCTACCAATTCATCTATCAGCTCATTAGGGCTTTTATTCTCTTCCCCGGGGATATATCCCCACGATTTTTTCCCGATGGAAGTATCGGTCTGCCATGGATACTTTTTGCCGGCTTTGCTGCTTCCACGTTCAATATCATAAACTGCGGTGCCATCGGGAAATGAGACATTCTTATAATTGATGGCTACCCCTTTATTCCATTCGATACCCTTATTATAATAGTATGATGCCAGTGATTTACGATAGGGTTCGAGGGCCGGTTGCTCAATCCACCAGTCGAACCAGAAAAGCTGAGGATGATATTTATCGATAAGCTCCGTACAGCGCAGCAGCCAGTCGTTCATGAATTCCGGCGACATGGTTTCATTCTGCTCACGCGCCGGACCGTAGAAATCAGCAAACTGCGGATCCATCACGTCGGAATCAAATTTCCGACCGCCCTGCAGGAACCACCAATGCTCGATCCTGTGCGATGAAAGCCCGAATATCAAACCCTGGCTTCTTGCGGCGGCCGCCAGTTCCCCGATAATATCTTTCTTCGGACCCATCTCAGCGGCATTCCACTTCGACATAGCGGTTTTATACATTGCAAACCCATCATGATGCTCAGCCACTGGCACGACATATTTCGCACCTGATTTTATGAAAAGGCTGATCCAGTCATTCGCATTGAATTTCTCCGCCTTGAACATCGGGATAAAGTCTTTATATCCGAACTTCTTCTGATCGCCATAAGTGGCAACATGGTGCTTAAAAACGGCCGAACCCTGCTGATACATCTGCCTCGGGTACCATTCCGATTCAAAACCGGGAACCGAATATACTCCCCAGTGAATGAAGATCCCGAACTTTGCATCCCTGAACCACTCCGGGCACTCATACTTTTTCAGCGACTCCCAGGTTGCCTGGTATCGGTCCTGAGCATTGGCCTGCATTACTATCAACAGGAAAGCTACAACTAACAAACTGGCTCTGTTTTTCATAATATGTTCTTCTGTCTTCTGTCTTCTGTCTTTTGTCTTCCGTCTTTTGTCTTAAAACGGGAGGACCCGCGGGTCCCTCCCCTACACCGTTCCTCCGCGTTACTCGTCACCCGTCACGCGTCACCCGTCACCTGTCACCCGTCACCTGTCACCTGTCACCTGTCACCTGTCACCC
>CAILAQ010000395.1 GCA_903832165.1 uncultured Bacteroidota bacterium
ATGGAACCCTTTGCAGGGTACCTTATGCCTATTGAATATGCTGGAATTACTGCAGAACATATGCAGGTCCGCGAAAAGCTCGGAGTCTTTGATGTTTCGCACATGGGCGAATTCTGGGTTAAAGGGCCGAAAGCCTTTGGTTTTATCCAGAGAGTCACCACCAATGATGTTGGTGCATTGTATGACGGAAAGGTTCAATACAGCTGCTTCCCTAACGGAAATGGAGGCATCGTCGACGATTTACTGGTGTACAGGGTAAATGCTGAAACTTATCTGCTTGTTGTCAATGCAGCAAATATCGAAAAGGACTGGAACTGGTGTGTGAAGAATGCAAAAGAAATGGGGCTGGAGATTGGTAAGGATCTTTATAATGCATCTGATGAAATTGCCCAGCTGGCCGTACAGGGGCCGCTGGCGCTGAAGGCCATGCAACAGCTTACCAGTGATAATGTTGTGGATATGGAGTATTATACCTTTAAAAAAATCCCTTTTGCTGGAATTAAGGAGGTTATCTTTGCGACAACAGGTTATACCGGATCTGGCGGATGTGAGATTTATTGCGCTAATGAAGATGCCGAAACCCTTTGGAATGCTGTTATGGAAGCTGGTCAGGAATTCGGTATCAGGCCGATCGGACTTGGGGCAAGGGATACGCTCAGGCTGGAAATGGGCTATAATCTTTACGGCCATGATATCAACGATGAAACATCCCCGATTGAAGCCAATTTAAGCTGGATCACGAAATTTGTGGACGGGAAGGATTTTATTGACAGGCCTTTGCTTGAAAAGCAGAAAGCTGAAAAAACAGAGCGCAGCTTGCGCGGCTTTATTCTGAAAGAACGCGGAATACCCCGGCAGCATTATAATATCGTTAACGAAGCCGGTGAAGTAATCGGTGAAGTTACCTCGGGAAACCAGTCTCCCATTCTCCAGTGCGGAATTGGAATGGGCTACGTTAAGGCGGCTTACTCGAAAATCGGAACAGAAATTTTTATTCAGGTGAGAAATAGAAATCTTAAAGCAGAAATTACAAAAACACCTTTTATCCAACCATCATGAGAAAACATATTTTTAACGCAGGCCCGTGCATCCTGGCGGATGTTGTTCGCGAAAATACAGCCAAAGCCGTTATCGAGCTGGGTAACAGCGGCCAGTCAATCCTGGAAGTATCCCACAGGGGTAAAGACTTCGAAGCTATATTAAAAGAGACCAAAGAACTTCTGACAGAAATTATGGAAATCCCTGAAGGGTATTCAGTTCTGTTCTTAGGCGGCGGAGCAAGTCTCCAGTTTGCCATGGTTCCTTTCAATTTTCTGAATACAAAAGCTGCCTACCTCAACACAGGAACCTGGGCAAGCGGTGCTATCAAGGAAGCAAGGTTATTTGGCGAGGTAAATGTATTGGCTTCATCAGAAGATAAGAATTTCGGCTATTATCCTAAAAACTTTACCATTCCGACTGATGTGGATTATTTTCACATCACTACAAACAATACCATTTTCGGAACGGAAATTCTTAAAGATCTTGATTCTCCAGTACCACTGATCGCTGATATGTCATCCGATATTCTCAGCCGTCCGGTGGATGTTTCGAAATATGCACTGATCTATGGCGGCGCCCAGAAAAATATGGGACCTGCAGGCGTTACAGTGGTTATTATTAAAAACGAGATGCTCGAAAGGGTTACCAGAACGAATATTCCCACCATGCTCAAATATCGTGTCCAGGTTGAGAATGATTCCATGAAGAATACTCCTCCATGCAGCGCTATTTTTACTGTCAGAGAAGTGCTTCGGTGGGTTAAATCACTCGGCGGATTGAAAGTAATGGATTCCAGGGCACAGGAAAAAGCTGATCTGCTTTACAATGCCATCGATTCAAGCAAAGTATTTGTTGGTACAGCTGCGAAAGAGGACCGCTCAAGAATGAATATCTGCTTTGTAATGAAAGAAGGATACCAGGATAAGGAAGCAGATTTTCTTGCACTTACCTCATCAAAAGGTATTGTTGGCATTAAGGGACACCGGTCAGTTGGTGGTTTCAGGGCTTCCTGCTATAATGCTCTTGAAATTGCCAGCGTGCAGGTTCTGGTGGATGCGATGAAGGAATTCGAAAACGCCATTCTCTAATCAAATTGAGGCAATCATGAAAAATGTATTAGTTGCAACGGATAAACCATTTGCACCCGTCGCCCTTAATGGCATTCGGCAAGTGGTTGAAAATGCAGGATATAAGCTGCTTCTTCTGGAGAAATATACTACTCCGGAACAATTGCACGAGGCTGTGGCAGAGGCTGATGCAGTCATCATCAGAAGTGATCTGGTTACCAGGGAGGTGCTGGATGCCGGTAAAAATGTCAAGATCGTGATTCGGGCCGGTGCCGGTTATGATAACGTTGACCTCGCAGCTGCAACTGAAAAAGGAGTGGTTGTCATGAACACTCCGGGTCAGAATTCAAATGCTGTTGCCGAACTGGCCATCGGAATGATGATTTATGGTGCCAGAGGTCTTTTCAGTGGCAAATCAGGAACTGAACTCAAAGGTAAATCGATAGGAATTCATGCCTTTGGAAATGTGGGTAAATATGTTGCCACCATAGCTAAAGGTTTCGGTATGACGGTATATGCTTTTGATCCTTTCGTTTCAAAAAGCGATATCGAACTATGCGGAGTGAAACCGGTGGATACCGTCGAAGATCTTTATAAAAGCTGCCAGTATATTTCTTTGCACATGCCCGCCAACGACAAAACCAAAAAGTCGATCGGCGCCGCACTGCTCTCATTGATGCCAAACGACGGTGTGCTGGTTAATACCGCCCGTAAGGAAGTTATCGATGAAGAAGGCCTGATGCAGATCATGGAACAGAAAACCAAATTTCAATATCTGTCGGATGTCGCACCGGACGCTGTTGATGCCTTCCAGACCAAATTTGCAGGACGCTATTATGCAACTCCGAAGAAAATGGGTGCCCAGACTGAGGAAGCCAATACCAATGCCGGTATAGCCGCCGCCGAACAGATCAGGGACTTTTTCGAAAAAGGAGATAAGAAATATCAGGTTAATAAATAGGGTGTCGGGGATCAGGTATCAGTTGTCGGGTATCGGGTATCGGGTTAAGAAATAGGTACTAAGATTTAACAGATAACCGATACCCGACACCCCATACCATTTTTAAAAATTATTATGGCCATTCTTAAACCGTTCCGGGGCGTACGCCCACCAATGGCGATTGCGCACCTTGTTGCATCACGCCCGTATGATGTTCTGAATTCAGCTGAGGCCAGGATTGAAGCTGCCGGCAATGAGAAATCACTGTTGTATCTGATCAAGCCTGAGATAAATTTCACCCCCGCCATCGATGAACATGAGCAGGTAGTGTATGAAAAAGCTGCCGAAATGTTTTCCCTCTTTCAAAGCAGGGGATGGCTCTTGCAGGATGAAAAGGAGTGCTACTATATATATGCCCAAACAATGAACGGGATCCGGCAATATGGCCTCGTAGGCTGTGCCGGGGTGCAGGATTATCTCGATGGCATCATTAAGAAGCACGAGCTTACCCGTCCGGATAAAGAAGAGGACCGTATGAAGCATGTCCGCATCACCAGCGCCAATCTGGAACCGGTATTCTTTACCTATCGTGCCGTTCCTGAACTCGATCAGATTGTGGCAACCTGGGTGGAAGAACATCCGGCCGAATATGATTTTATCTCATCTGATGATATCGGACACCATTTCTGGGTGATCGATAATGATAGTCTCATTGCCCGGATTGGCGAACTTTTTAATGAGGTTCCCTGTACCTATGTTGCGGATGGTCATCATCGAACGGCTGCTGCTGCTTTGGTCGGCAATGAGCGACGTGCTGCAAATCCTGATCATGACGGAACCGAAGAGTATAACTATTTTCTGGCGGTTCATTTTCCGGATAACCAACTGAGAATCATCGATTACAATAGGGTGGTCAAAGACCTGAATGGGTTGGCTGTTGAACAGCTGATGGAAAAACTGGAGCTTACATTTACTGTTAAAAAGGTCGGCTCTGAGATTTATAAACCCTGCTGTCTTCATAATTTTGGAATTTATGTGGCCGGCAACTGGTACAGCCTGAC